>JAQBNX010000372.1 GCA_028288385.1 Spirosoma sp. | reverse complement strand
TGTTGGAGTAAGAAGGGATACTACCCGGCTGATAGGTCGTGTAATAGCCAACCGGTACGGTTAGGGCCTGCCCCGTGCCATACACCCACGTACCAGAGAGCGTAATGCGCTTACTGAGTTCATAAATGCCTACTACCGATACGTCGTGCCGTCGGTCGTAGCGTGGGTAGAACGGGCGGCCACCGTTAAGTTCGGGAAACTGCCACTGCGTCCACGACAGGGTGTAACCCAACCAGCCCGAAAAACGCCCCACTTTCTTTTGCAACAGAAACTCGGCTCCGTAAGACCAGCCCCGGCCCGCCGTTACGTTGTCTTCCCAGCGAACATTATCGGCCGAGTTCGGATTGTCAATAAGCAGGAAACTGGCTCCTTCTTTGTAGTTAATGATGTTGCTCATTCGTTTATAATAGCCTTCTACCGTTAAGGCCAACCCCCCTCGAAAGTCTTTGGCCATCCCAACGGCCACCTGCTGCGATTGCTGAGGCTTGATACGATCGGTTGTTGGCACCCACAAGTCGGTGGGCAGGCCGATACCGGTGTTTGACAGCAGATGTACGTACTGATTCATAAGCGCGTAGGATGCTTTCACCGAGAGGTCTGGCCGAAGGGTGAAGGCTGCCGATAGCCGTGGTTCGGGCCGGACGTATGTAACGTTTTTTTGCTGGAATAAACTGAGTCGAAACCCGCCATTGACGCGCCACCGCTCGGTGGGTCGCCAGGTGTCTTCTGCATAAACACCCGATTCGGCCACATCAATGTTGTCGACCTTAAGAGAAAGCTGGTTGATGTCGGTATTTTTCAACACCACCGCGCTGGGTGTGAAGCGGTGGTAAATGCTTTGAAGGCCCACCCGTACCGAATGCTGGGGAGATGGGTAATAGTCCAGATCATACTTTAACGAAAAGTCCCGGATGCCGGAGTTATAGCGTAGCGAGAAGTTGTCCTGTCCCTGGCTGTTCTTTTCGTCGGAGGATATCTGAAATTTATAGTCACTGAAAATCAGCGACAGGTTTGAGAATAACTTCTGGCCAAAGAGGTGATTCCAGCGCAGAGTACCCGTCGCGTTTCCCCAACCCAGGCCAACGTCGGTGCCTTCATTGGCACTGCGGGCGTAGAAACGGTCGCGGCCGAAGTAGCCGCTCAAATACACCTTGTCTTTCTGACCGAGGTCATAATTAGCTTTGGCGTTCAGGTCATAGAAATAATACCCGGCACTGGTCTCTCCGTTTGTTTGCGCCTTGATAAGCGGGGCTGCCAGTACGTCCAGATACGTCCGTCGGCCGGAGAGCAGGAAGCTGCCAGTACGTTGACCCGTCTTTTTATTTTTGGTCAGCGGCCCTTCCAGCACCAGCCGTGACGCAATTAAGCCAATGCCGCCTTCACCATGCAGCTTGTCGCGGTTGCCATCTTTCATGTTTAACTCGATCACCGACGACAGCCGCCCGCCATACCGGGCCGGGAAACCTCCCTTCGTTAGTTCCACGCTTTTGAGCGCGTCGCCATTGAAAACCGAGAAAAAGCCGAACAGGTGATTGGCGTTGTACACAATGGCGTCGTCCAGGATAATCAGGTTCTGGTCGGGTCCGCCCCCGCGAACGTAAATACCGGTTTGGCCTTCGGAGCCTTTTTGCACACCCGGCATGAGTTGCAGCACCTTTAACACGTCTTTCTCGCCCATAAAGGCCGGAATCTTCTTGATCTGCGACACCGGAATGTCAATTTGGCTCATCTGCACCTTTTCGCTTACCTTCTCCTCTGTCCTGTCGGCTTTTACGTCAACTTCCGAAAGTATTTGGCCGGGGGTGAGCGATACATTTAACGTAACGTTCGTGCGCAGGCCAACCTGCTGTACTACAGTCTCGTAACCGACGAACGAATAGGCCAGCCGCAGACTATCCTGCACGGGCAGGGTGAGTGAATAGAACCCGTACGTATTGGTCGTTGTGCCGGTTGTTGTTCCCGGCAGATACACATTTACTCCAATGAGCGCTTCCTGACTGCCTGTTTCGCGGACGTATCCACTAACGGTAGCTTCCCCCGTACGCAAACGAACTGAGCCGTTCTGTGCTTGCAGCGGGCTGATGGTAAATAAAGTGACGACAAGAACGGAGAGGATGAGCCGCATAAACCAGATGAGTAGCTACGGAAATGATTACAAAGTTGGCGTATGGGTTGGAACAATAGGATAAATCAATAGGATATTATCAGGCTGAATCAAACCGTTTGTCGTGTTTAGGTAAGCTACGCCGTCTCGGTCATTAACCTTTCGGTTGTTTTGCCAAACAAAAGCCCTGATTGAGAGGTACTATAGCCGGGAATGAACCAGGCATAGACCTCCAACTCACCATGTTGCAATACGATAAACTCTCTCTCAATATACCCGATACAACCAAACCGCGCGTGGTCATCATAGGTGGTGGATTCGGCGGTATGAATCTGGCTAAAAGTCTGCACAATACCGGGGTGCAGGTTGTCTTGTTCGATAAGCAGAATTACAATGGATTCTGGCCGCTGCTGTACCAGGTAGCCACGGCCGGGTTGGAGCCAGATGCGATTGCCGAACCGTTTCGGAAAATGTTCGATGGCCAGGATGACTTCCATTACCGCATGGTACGGGTAAACAAAATAGATCCGGCTGCCAAAACCGTGACAACGCTTATTGGCGACCTGCATTATGACTACCTGGTCGTTGCCAGCGGCTCGAAATCCAATTTTTTCGGCAACGAACAGATTCAGAAGCACTCGTTTCCGCTCAAAACCATACCCGAAGCACTCAATATACGCAGTCAGTTTCTGCAGTGTTTCGAGCAGGCCAGCATCACCCGTGATCCCGCCGAACGCCAGAGCCTGCTTAACTTCGTGATAGCGGGAGCGGGCCCTACGGGTGTTGAAATGGCCGGATCGCTGGCCGAGATGCGCCGACACGTACTGCCGGCTGACTATCCGGGACTGGATTTTAGCCAGATGAATATCTACGTTGTCGAAGGACTGGGCAAAGTTTTGCCGCCTATGTCGGAAGAAGCTGGACAAAAGGCGCAGAAATACCTCGAAGAACTGGGCGTCATTATCAAGCTCAATACGATGGTTGAGAACTATGACGGCGAGACTGTTACGTTCAAGGGTGGTGAGCAAATAAAAACCCAGACGCTGGTGTGGGGTGCGGGCGTGACGGGTGCTATGATTGACGGCATTCCGGCCGAATCGACCGAGCGTGGACGAATCCTGGTAGACCCAATTAACCGGGTGCAGGGCCTGACCGATGTATTCGCCATTGGTGACATTGCGTTTATGAAACTGGATAAATACCCCAAAGGCCACCCTGGCGTTGCTCAGCCCGCTATTCAGCAAGGCGAACATTTGGCTAAAAACCTACGCCGACTAATCAAAAATGAGCCGACAACGCCATTTGAATACTTTGACAAAGGGTCGCTGGCTATTGTAGGACGTAGCAAAGCCGTAGCCGACTTGCCGGGCAATATGCACCTCGGTGGATTTATTGCCTGGATGGCTTGGCTGTTCGTCCACATTTTCTATCTGGTTGGTTTCCGTAGCAAACTGATTGTGTTCAGTAACTGGATGTATCGCCTGTTTACCTACCAGCGGGGCACGCGACTCATTATCCGGCCTTATATTCGCAAAAATGATGCTGTTGCCAATGAAATCATGATGAAGAACGAGGTGGCGTAGCATACGGTCAGTAAGCAGTTCGCCTACTTTTCATTTTAACGATAGTACGTTTTTAGGTATCAGCTATTTGCCAGTGATTGATGGCATAACGTCACGTTATGCCATCAGGCGTGTTTGTCTCTTTTTCTCTCTGCCAATGCTAACACAACAACTGCGTCCGGCTGTGCTGTCGGGCATTTTACTCATTAGCTTCCTTAGTCCAGGACTTGCCCAGATGGGGGCCACCACCACCGACTCTACCAAAGGCAGTCCGCTCGATTTGGGCAAGATGTGGACTTTTGACAACCCACCTAAAGACTATTTTAAGAAAACATACAATTTCACCGCCGACGAAAAATGGTTTGATGAGTCCCGACTGGCTGCACTTCGGTTCGCTGATTATTGCTCAGCATCGTTTGTCTCAGCAAATGGGCTAGTCATGACCAACCACCACTGCGCCCGCGAGTCGGGAACGGGCGTGGCCCGCAAAGGCGAAGACCTCAACGCAACGGGTTTTTATGCCAGAACACTCACCGACGAACGCAAAGTAGACGGGTTGTTTGTGGATCAACTCGTTAAAATTGAAGACATCACCAAGCGGGTGCAGGATGCCATGAGCAACGCAGGTGGTGCGGCACAGGCCGGACAGGCCCAACTCCAGGCCCGTGAACAAGCGTTTGAAGCGGTAAAACAGGAATACGGTGCCAAGGCAGACTGGAAGGGCCTGGAGTTGCAAACCATTACGTTCTATAACGGTGGCCGATATGCCCTTTACGGGTTTAAACGCTTTACCGACGTTCGGCTTG
>JAQBNX010000344.1 GCA_028288385.1 Spirosoma sp. | reverse complement strand
AGTTTTCCGCCTGAAAACGAAAATGTATAACAACGCCCATGCGACTAGATACGCTAATCCAGCTATGTAGAAAATGACGTAATACCCTTCTGACAGCTGTCCAAGGGCTTTGTAATGATCCAGAATTCGACCAACGAGCAGCGGAAATACAGCGCCACCCAAGGTTCCGGCCATCGTCCCAAAACCGACTACACGGCTCAGCACATGCTTTGGAAACTGGTCGGCAGCCACGGTGAAAATATTTGCCGACCAGGCCTGGTGAGCGGCAACGGCTAGAGATAAAATGGCAATCACTGGCCACATGCTACCCATCTGGTTGATTATCATAACGGGGGTGACACAAATGGCAAACAGTGCCATCGCATATTGCCTCGCCCGCGTTGGATTCCAGCCCATCAAGATAAGTTTGGACGATAGCCAGCCACCCCCAACGCTGCCTATTGTAGCGGCCAGGTAAATGATAATCAGGGGAGCGCCCAATTTTTTCAGGTCCAGGTGATAGATGCTCGCCAGGTAGGACGGCAGCCAGAACAGGAAGAACCACCAGATGGGGTCGGTCAGGAGTTTACCTCCCATGAAACCCCATATTGCTCTGTTACCAAAAATGGAGTAGCGACTCCTGGCATCGTCAGCGAGCAGATCGGTTGCGGCTGCATCGCCCATAACCGTTGGCTGTACCGGCTCTTGGGTGATATAAGCCAGTTCGGCGGGGCTAACGCGCTTGTGACGCGAAGGAATTTCGTAGTAATACCACCACGCCACAATCCAAATGAACCCCAGGGCGCCCGTTACGATAAAGGCCGTTTGCCAGCCGGCTATGAGCGCCAGCCAGGGAACAACCGCGGGGGCCGCTACCGCCCCAATGTTGGCACCGGAGTTGAAAATGCCGACCGCCAATGCCCGTTGTTTTTGAGGAAACCACTCGGCCACAGTCTTTATAGAAGCCGGAAAGTTGCCCGCTTCGCCAATACCTAGAAAGGCCCGGGCAATCATAAAGCCGAAGGTTCCGCCGGCTAACGCGTGGCCCATAGCCGCCAGACTCCAGACCAGGATAGCGCCGATATAGCCCAGTTTGGTGCCAACCCGGTCGATCAGGTAACCGGCCAGCAGCGTACTGGCACCATAGAAAAAAGTAAACACCGTCACAATGTTACCATAATCAGACTCGGTCCAGTTAAACTCTTTTTCGAGAATTGGCTTCAGCAGGCTGATAACCTGCCGGTCGAGGTAATTTATGGTGGTGGCAAAAAACAACAGGCCAACAATCACCCACCGGTAATTCGTTTGCTCGCCCACCCCAAAGTTGCCCGCATTTGAGCTAGTGACAAGGCTGGCACCATCTGGTGCAGTACTGCCGGGGGAGGTATTCGTTTTTCCAGTCAACATAGTGCGTGATGTTAGGATAAGGGAAGCTGGCTATCAGATACCTCTGCCAATGGAGGTATTTAGGTAAAAGCCCTATTTTCATATCCTTACCGATGTAGTCGGGTAAAATCTGCCGAATGTATGTGTATCCTGCCAAAAGCGGGCATCCGGACGCACGCACCGGGAAACGGAATTATTATCCAATCAGAACGCATGCTGCTTCAATCATGTATCAGTATACAACGCAGGAACCTCCTTTTCAAGAAACAGCGAATTCACTGAGTTATGAGGACTGCTGCATTGGTCAGACTCAGTGCCTGTTTTGAGTTAACCTTAAAAACGATCTCAAACCACCGAATGAAACACGTTATTAGACGTCGACTGTTGTTGCTAATTGCCCTGGTGGGCTTGTTTAGTTCATTCAAGCATAAAGAAGTTACCTGGGTAGCCATTGGAGATTCCATCACTTATTTGAATGAGCACCCCGATGAAACCGGGAACCGGGTAACCAAAGGTTATATGACCCGGGTTGTCGAACAACTACCGTATATTCACTACGTTAACCAGGGTCATAATGGGTGGACGGCCGGGCGCATTGCCCGAGACATTGACACGCTGGGTTTAATAAAAGCGGATGTATATTCGGTTTTTCTGGGTACTAACGACTGGTGGGCTGGCCGACCCTTGGGACGTTTAACCGATTACCAGGCCAATACCGGTAACACGACCGTGTATGGATCCTTCCGATTGATCATCAACAAGCTTCGTAGTCTTAATCCCCAGGCCCCCATCATTTTAATCACGCCCATGCAACGGGTAGACTTCGTGTATCTGCTTAATTTTAAAAACAATGCCTTTGGCTCTTACCAGGCTAAAAATGGCCAATTCCTGGAAGCGTTTGCCAACGCCATCGATTCCATTGGCCGGTATGAGCACTTACAGGTCGTTGACCTCTACCATATGGCAGGTTTGTCGCACAAGAAGTTAGTCCACTTCAAACGCCTGAAAGACCCACAAAACGGGAAATACACCAACTATAAATACCCCAAGTTTGTGGGGGTGCCCTTTCAGCCCGAAACTGATGAGTACCCGTATCCGGTAGGCGCTATTAATAAGACCTACGACGGATTGCATCCATCAGACAAAGGCTATGCCCTGATTAGCCGTAAATTGGTTAAGGTTCTGAAGAAATACTGATACTGCCTTAATGCAGCCTTCGGCCCTGGCCGTCCGATACGTATACGAAGGTTTTAACCAGCAAAAAGTCCTGAATCTTGCTACTCAGATATCAAACGTGGCCGATACGCCAGTCACAAACTGCTTAGTAGTTAGTTGATTCGTCTTATTCATACAGGGCTGGATGCTTAAACGTAACGTCAGAATTTTTTGGGCTACTGCCTGATACACTATTTCTAACGCTTCACCACGCTAAATAGGCAGTTCATACCCTTGACGGTTGAAGGGGTAGGGTGAATTGAGCCAACTTTGACCTGTCAATTCGGCATCAACCTCTTAACAACCATTAAACGTCAAATGCTCATGAAAAAAGTTTTCGCTCTTGTCATCGCGCTTTTCTTAGCCGCAACCTTTGCTCCTGCCTTCGCGCAGTCTTACCAAAAATCAAACAACCT
>JAQBNX010000873.1 GCA_028288385.1 Spirosoma sp. | reverse complement strand
CCGATGGCCAAACGGTCCCATCACCAGCATAGGTTGCGATTCGGGACTGTGCTGGTGCAGCGTTTTATAGGTACTCAACGGGCCGTAAAGGTCTTCGCCATCGAACCAGCCCCCGACCACCAGTATGGCGGGTCGGATGTTGCGCAAATGAGGCAGGATGTTACGCTGCTGCCAGAAGGTATCGTAATTGGGATGTGCCACGGTCTGCTGCCAGAACCTATTCTGGCCCAGATAGCGCTGGGCGTTGGACAAAGGGCCTAGCTGCTGATGCCACATAAACTCGGTATGGCCTTCCGATTGAATCAAGTCCTGAAGAAACCAGGGTTTTGTTGTGGGTCTGGCCGGTCGGTCATTGAACAGCGGGTAGGCGTGCAAATACACCTGGGTGAAGGCCCCGTTATGATGAATGTCATCGCGGAAAAAGTCAGCAATGGGAGCCTGGGGAGAGGAAGCTTTTAAGGCCGGATGCGCCTTGATCGAACCGGCCATGGCATAGAAACCCGAATAGCTTATGCCCCATAAGCCTACCCGGCCGTTGTGGTAGCGTACGTGCCGGAGTAGCCACTCAATGGTGTCATAGGTGTCCGTACTTTCGTCAACCGCTTTAGCGGAAGTCGTTTTTACCCGGTCGCTGACCACGGGCGTCATATTAGTCCAGTACCCTTCGGAGGCCCAGCGCCCCCGCACATCCTGGTACACGAATATATACCCATCGGCCTGAAGCGTAGGTGAAGGCCCCAGGGCCGCTTTGTACTGATCCGGGCCATATGGCATGGAGCCAAAACAGGTTCGCTGCATCAGAAACGGGTACCGTTTGACCCCGGATGCATCGCGAGGCACATAAACGGCGGTGTACAGCGTAACGCCATCGCGCATCGGAATGCGGTACTCAACTTTTTGGTAGCTTTCATTTGCTTGGTCAGCTACGCAGCCAGGCACGGGTAGAAATACCAGCGGGAACAAAACAAAGGCGGCAGTTCTGATACAACACCAGGAAACGTATGTCATAGCGCTAACTGCTGGTGAATAAGCTGCCCGATTGTTTGCAGTCCCCAGGACACGCGGTCATCGAATGGTATACCATAACTGAGCCGCATGCAGTTGGCATACTGGGGTTGAAGGCTAAATAAACAACCGGGCATAATACTGATTTTAAACGAAGCCAGCTGGTCGGCCAATGCCAGCGTATTTACCCGGACATCGACTTCGACCCATAGGGTAAAGCCGCCCCCAGGCTCACTGATGCGCGTGCCGCCGGGGAATTGAGCCCGAATAGTCTGCTGGTAGCGTTGGCAGTTGCTTTGAAGCCGCTGCCGTAGTCGGCGCAGATGCAACTCATACCGGTCGTTGGCCAGAAAATTGGCCACTGCCTGTTGCGTGATGCCCGGCGAGAAACCTAACTGATACCGTTTTATCCCAAGCAGGGCCTCATAATAGCGCCCCGGTGCCACCCACCCCACCCGGTAACCAGGAGCCAGTGTTTTACTCACTGACCCGCACCATAAGACTAGCCCCTGCCGGTCGAATGCTTTACAGGGCAGCGGACGATCAGGCGCGAAATGCAGGTCGCCGTAGAGGTCATCTTCGATAAGGGGAATCTGGTGCGTCTCCAACAGCTGCACCAGCCGTTGTTTGTGGGCATTCGACATACAGTAGCCAAGCGGATTGCTGAAGTTGGGGACCAGTAAACAGGCCTGTACCTGCCCGGTTCGAAAATGCCCTTCGAGGACGTCAAGATCAATACCCGTCAGCGCATCGGTGGGCAGTTCGAGCACCTTCAGGCCCAGCGAGCGGATAGTCTGAAGAATGCCGAAATAGATGGGGCTTTCAACGGCAACGGTATCGCCTGGCTGGGTAATGGTTTTCAGGCAAAGGGTCAAGGCAGCGGTACAGCCTTCGGTCGTGATAATCTCCTCGTCGGTAAGCCGACTGCCCCAGAACAGCGCATACCGGGCAATTTGCCGACGGAGGGCCGCATTTCCGGCCATCAGTTCGTATTCGATTCCGCCGTGTGGGAGTTCGTGTTGCGCCTGCTGAAAAGCTTTCGTCAACTTACCAATCGGCAACAGCGAGGGAGCCGGGACACTCAGGGAGAAAGGAAGCCATCCAGGCTCCCGTTGCTGGCGCATTAATCTAAGTAGTATTGGCTCCTGATCGGACAGAGGGGTTTGCTGGACTATGGCCTGGGGCGCGGACCGGCGTGGTACATCCCCCATTCGCTCGGTTAACGTTCGGACATAGTAGCCTGATTGAGGTCGGACTTCCACCAACCCTTCGGCTTCCAGGCAATAGTAGGCCTGCTGCACGGTGTTGATGCTGACGCCAAGTTCCTGGCTAAGAGTGCGGACGGAGGGAAGTTTATCGCCCCCGGTTAGCACGCCAACCCGTAACGTATGGCCCAGTTGTCGAGCGATCTGCTGGTATTTGGGGACTGATTGAGTCATCGACTTCTGTGGCTGGAGAAGTTCTGCTATAGCAGGCAAAACTAACGGTCTTATCTGTACGAATTACCATACAGATTCTACTGAAATCAGCCGTACAGTTTAGGGATAGCAGTTCGATCTCAAAAAAAGAAGCTGTATGATGCTGATATGGGTAAAGTGTATCTGTTTCTATCCAGGCCTATTTTCTTGTTTTGCCCCATGCTAACCCAGACAACTTCCTTTTTCGATGTTGACCCATTACGGGCTGATACACCGGGCTGCCACCACAGCCTGTTTATGAACAGCGCCGGAGCCTCTCTGATGCCACAACCCGTTGTGACAGCGATGATGGAGTATCTCCAGCAGGAAGCCCAACTGGGTGGATACGAAGTCGAACGGTTGCGGATGGACCAGATTGCCCGCTTTTATGATGAAACGGCCCGCCTACTGAACACCCGGCTGTATAATATTGCCTATGCTTACAGTGCTACCGATGCATACAGGCTGGTACTGTCGGCTATTCCGTTCCGGGCTGGCGATATGATACTGACCACCACCAACGATTACGTCTCCAACCAACTGGCGTTTCTGTCCATGCAGCAGCGGTTCGGTATCCGGCTGTTGCGGATTCATGATCTGCCCAACGGTGACCTTGATCTGACTCATTTGGAGGAATTACTTCAGGCCCATCGGCCGGTGCTGGTCGCCATTACCCACGTACCAACGAACTCCGGCCTGGTATTGCCGGCTGAAATGGTGGGCCGCCTGTGTCGACAATATGGTGTTTGGTATTTGCTCGATGCGGCCCAATCGGTAGGACAGCTGCCCCTCGATGTGACCCGCATTCAGCCTGACTTTCTGGTGGCAACGGGCCGTAAGTTTCTACGCGGCCCGCGTAATACGGGCTTTCTGTATGTATCAGATCAGGTGCTAGAGGCCCGTCTATCTCCCCTGTTTATCG
>JAQBNX010000328.1 GCA_028288385.1 Spirosoma sp. | reverse complement strand
CCGGAGGCATGGGCATCGGCGATACACAAACGGCCCTGATGGTCGACGGTATTGAGATGGTGGCCGCCTGCGACCTGTATGATGGTCGCCTGCGCCGGGCCAAAGAGCTTTGGGGTGATGGGCTTATCGTAACGAAAGACTACCGCCAGCTACTGGAACGCAATGACATCGACGCCGTAATCAATGCGACAACGGACCACTGGCATGAGAAAATTTCGTCGGACGCCCTGAGGAAAGGTAAGCACGTATACTGCGAAAAGCCGATGGTGCAGAAGGTAGACGATGGACATACGCTCATAAAAGTTGCCAAAGAAACCGGTAAAGTTTTCCAGGTAGGCAGCCAGTTTGCCTCGTCAATCATTGTTGCCAAAGCAAGGGAGTTGCTGAAAGCAGGCGACATTGGCGAACTAGTATTTGCCGAAGCCCAATATGACCGCCATAGCGCCATGGGAGCGTGGCAGTACTCGATTCCGCCCGATGCGTCGCCCCAAACGGTTGACTGGGATACGTATCTTGGCACGGCACCCAAACGCCCCTGGGATCCCCTTCGCTTTTTCCGGTGGCGCAACTACCAGGACTACGGAACGGGTATTGCCGGTGACCTGTACGTTCACCTGCTGACATCATTGCACTGCATTACGGGTTCTAAAGGGCCCAACCGGGTCTATTCGAGCGGAGGAACGCGCTATTGGAAAGACGGCCGCGATGTGCCCGATATTCAGTTGAGTATCTACGATTACCCCAAAACGGCTGAGCATCCCGAATTTAACCTGACAACCCGATCCAATTTTGTTGATGGTGGAGGAGGAACGTATCTGGTTCGGTTGGTTGGCACCGAGGGAGATATGTCGCTCGGTTTCGATACGCTGACCGTCCGGAAGAACAAGTTCCCGAAAGCACCGGGCATGTCAATCGACAATTTCCCCAAAGATCAGAAAGAGTTGTTTATTGCGGAATACAACAAAATGTATCCGTCGCACCCGGAAATGGAAAGCCCGAAAGACTTTAAGTACGCCATGCCAAAAGACTATAAAGGCGATCGCTACGAGCACTTCGTCAACTTCTTTAATTCGGTGCGCGACAATAAACCGAATATTGAGGATGCTACGTTTGGCCTTCGTGCCTGCGGTCCTGCACTGAGCGGCAATATGAGCTATTTTCAAAAGAAAGTGGTGAGTTGGGACCCCATAAAAATGCATACTGGGAACGTAGCCTAATAGCAGGGCACTACCGGATAGCCACTGCTGGCTGGGTAGAGAACTCAGCATCAGTTCAAATGTAAAAGAAAAGGTAAGCCTGCGCAGGCTTACCTTTTCTTTTGTAGTTCATTCAGCAGGTAGTCTAGGCCGTTAATTCTGATTTCGTAGAGGGTTTGCAGCAACATGCCGAGTTTACCCGAAGGAAACCCTTTCTTGGCCATCCACTCCAGGTAGGCAGTTGGCAATTCTCTGAGCAGCCGTCCTTTATACTTGCCATAGGGCATAGGATAGTGTAACAATTCAATCAATAGGTTAGGGTTGCCCGGGGAGAGGTCTTCTGCCATGAGTCGTTTGAGACGGACTATTTTTACGTCAATGGTCTGTTAAAAGTACGCTTAAACCGTTAAGGTGTTAGGCTCGTTCATCTACATGGAGTGAAACTGGTGACGAAAGTAGAAACTGGAGGCTCAAATAATGGCTATCACCGCCGGGCCGATTAAACGATTGCCCTTTAAGTACATCTAACTCTATGTAAGTCTTATTTAGAAGGCGATGAAAAAGACAGAGAAACTCTGGACATTATTAATCGGCGTGGCGTTCGGCCTGGCAGGTACGACGTCGACACTCGCGCAGGTAGAGTATAGTCAACCGGGATATGGCCAGCCTGGTTACAATAACCAACGCGGATATAGCCAGCCGGGGTATAATCAACCGGGTTATCCTAATCAGCCGGATTACAATCAACAGAATTACGGTCAACCGTATGGACAGGCTCCGGGTCAGGGCTTCTACGATGAATTAGGTCCGTATGGCCAGTGGGTTCAAACGCCTGAGTACGGAAACGTCTGGATTCCTAACGTAGAGCCGGGTTTTCAACCCTACGCTACCAATGGGCACTGGGTCGTAACCGAGTATGGTAACACCTGGATCTCGGATTACTCGTGGGGCTGGGCGCCCTTCCATTATGGCCGCTGGTATCTGGACCGGTATCGGGGCTGGGCGTGGGTGCCGGGCAACGAATGGGCTCCGGCCTGGGTTTCGTGGCGTTCGGGTGGTGGATACTACGGCTGGGCACCCCTAGGACCAGGTGTCAATTTCAATGTGAACGTCAACATTCCCCCTAACTATTGGGTGTTTGTGCCGCAGATGTACATCACCAGTCCTCGCCTGTTTAGCTACTACGCACCCCGGCCACGCGTGGTTAACATTTACCAGAATACAACGATCATTAACAACATATACCAGGGTAATAACCGGGGGTATGCATATGGACCACGTCGGGAGGAAATTGAGTACGTAACGCGCCGGAGCGTACCGGTGTATCGAATTGAGGATTCAGGCCGGCCAGGCCGGGATGTCATTCGGGGGAATGCGGTTGGTATTTACCGACCCGATATGAACCGGGGTGGACGTAGTAACGGCAACCTGTATTCTAATGACCAGCGCGGTTACCAGACCCGTGATTACAATACTAATTCAAATAGAAATAGCGTAAATCCTCGCCAAAATCAACTGGACGAAAGTCAGCAGTACCAGCAGCCACAACGTCAGGAATCGTATCCATCGGGGCAGTGGAGCCGGGGTCGCCGTCAGGAGGCTATTCCCCAGCAGCAAAGTTCAGGTTCCCAGCCTGGCAGCACCCAAGTGCAGGAACAACAAGCAGGCGGGTATGATCAGCGCAGCCAGGGACAATCGCAGGTTCCACCGAGTTCATACCCCGAACGACGTGGTCACTCACGAGGTCCGCGCTAACAGCAAGTGCCATAAATAAGCAGGGCCGCAGTACTATATAGTACTGCGGCCCTGCTTATTTATGGCACTTGCTGTTAGCGC
>JAQBNX010000300.1 GCA_028288385.1 Spirosoma sp. | reverse complement strand
TGAACTGCTCCGGCTTATGTTTCGCGACCAGATCAGCGCCATCAGCCAACCGGGTACCCATCGAATTATCACCGAAGAAAATGGCCTGCATTCGCTTCAAACAGCAGCCGATGCTGACCAAATGGCCCGACGTTGAAAGCAACGACAACCTCTTCTGGTCAAATGGCTCACCAATCCATTGAAGTAGCTGATGGTAAAATAGCTTACTCTGATGGATTCGTGAGCCATTTAGGGTTGTACTGTCCGTAGCGCGTATATGGGTTGAGATGAAAAATAGTTAAAAATTATAGTGTTTCCATCCTAAACAGCTCAATTAGGTTCGCCCGTACTACCTGATTTTTATCGAACTTTGCCTTCTCTTACTAACTCTCCGCACAGCGCATGATTACGGAGTCTGCTTTACTCGACAGCCCGGACGGGCAATTACCTGGTACACCCCCCGTTGGTGGCCCTATTCATTCGGCCATTACCTACGAAAAAATTCCAACGCACATTTACGCTGACGCTAAGGATGCATCGCGGGCGGTAGCGCATGAAATTGCCGACCTGATTCGGCAAAAGCAAACCGAAGGCAAACCCTGCGTGTTGGGGCTGGCCACGGGTTCGTCTCCCAAAACAGTGTATGCCGAATTGATTCGGATGCACCGCGAAGAGGGATTAAGTTTTAGAAACGTTGTATCCTTCAACTTAGATGAATACTATCCTATGGAGCCGGACTCGCTCCAGAGTTACGTCCGGTTCATGAAGGAGCAGTTGTTTGACCAAGTCGACATTGAAGAGAGCAACTACCACCTGCCTGATGGTACCGTTCGGGTCGATAAAGTGGCTGAGTTTGCCCAGCAGTATGAAGCTCAGATAGAAGCGGCTGGCGGACTGGATTTTCAGTTGCTGGGTATTGGAGGAAACGGCCACATCGGTTTCAACGAGCCGGGGTCGCTCATTAACTCACACACCCGCCTAATGATGCTCGACAACTCAACGCGGGCTGCTGCGTCGGTCGACTTTGGCGGTCTGCCTAAAACTCCCCGAAAGGCCATAACAATGGGTGTTTCGAGCATTCTGAAAGCCCGACGCGTTGTGTTGCTGGCCTGGGGTGAGCGCAAAGCCCCCGTTATTCGTGGAGCCGTTGAAGGACTGGTTACAGAGTTGAACCCTGCTTCGTACCTGCAAACCCACCCGAATGCGCTTTTCGTAATTGATGAAGCGGCTGCCTCCGAGCTAACGCGCATGAAAACGCCCTGGCTGGTAGATTCGGTGGTGTGGGACAATAAAATGAAGAAAAAGGCGGTCACTTACCTGTCTGGTGCTCTAAGTAAGCCAGTGCTGAAACTGACCGACCGCGACTACAACGACAACGGAATGAGCGACCTGCTGGCGCAGTATGGTCAGGCTTACGACATCAACATCGACGTATTCAACCAGCTTCAGCACACCATCACGGGCTGGCCTGGTGGTAAACCCAACGCGGATGATACCAACCGGCCCGAGCGTGCCCTGCCGGCTCAAAAACGCTGCCTGATCTTTAGCCCACACCCCGACGATGATATTATTTCGATGGGGGGTACCTTCCAGCGGCTGGTAGACCAGGGGCACAAAGTCCATATCGGTTATCAAACATCCGGCAACATAGCTGTAGCCGATGATGAAGCATTGCGGTTTGCCGATTACGTAGTGGACTTTAATACCCAGTTCGGTATTAAAAGTGCCGAAGCCACCCGTATTTTCCAGGATGCAGCCCAGTCGCTGCGCGACAAGAAAGATTCCGAAATGGATACGGCTGAGGTGCGCTACGTAAAGGGTCTGATTCGGATGGGCGAAGCAAAATCGACCTGCCGGTTTGTAGGCATTCCGGTCGATCAGGCACATTTTCTCAACATGCCGTTTTACGAAACGGGAACCGTTGCCAAGAAGCCGCTTAGTGAAGAAGATATTAAAATCACAATGGCGCTTATTGAGGAGGTTAAGCCGCACCAGATCTACGCAGCTGGTGACCTCGCCGACCCACACGGCACCCACAAAGTTTGTTTAGATGCCGTGCTGGAGGCCGTTCGGCGTCTGAAACATAAAAATTTCATGAAAGACTGCTGGGTATGGCTTTACCGGGGTGCCTGGGCCGAGTGGGATATTCATGAAATTGAAATGGCCGTTCCTATGTCGCCCGATCAGGTAATGCGCAAGCGGCTGGGTATATTCAAACACCAGTCGCAGAAGGACGGTGTCGTATATCAGGGTACCGATTCGCGGGAATTCTGGCAACGGGCCGAAGAACGCAACCGCACTACGGCCGCCCTTTACAACCGGCTGGGCTTAGCCGAATATGAAGCTATGGAAGCCTTCGTTCGGTGGCGCTTTTAAAAATCATTTCATAAAATCATAAATGGGGTGATCGCTATACTTTCAATAGTTAGCAATCACCCCATCCGTTTTATTAGACCGTCTGCCGTCAGGACAGCGGCTGGGCAAAGCTGATAAGCGCTGTAGCCAGATAAGTCAGGTCTTTGCTGAATTGCCCCTCGTAATTATTGGCGTAATCCTGTGCCAGTCCGGCTAGTTCACGCATCGCCCGCTCCGTAGCACGCATATCACCCGCATTGAGCGCATCGCGCAAATGGGTCAAGGGTACTTGAATCCACTCCGTATTGTGATCGGACCGGACCGCCGTAATCCAGTCGTCCACCATCGTAGCACCCGATTCTGGGGTTGTAGCGGCTACGCCACCGCTGAGCATAGCCAGCGTATTATTGAACAACATCTGCACCCGGTCGCCGGGGTCCTGCACGTTAAAAACTGGTGCGTTGCCCGGTTGGTCATTATCACTATTACCCACGCCTAGATCGGTGGCAAAAGAGCGCAGTGAATTGGCCAATTGGGTTAATTCATCAGCCGTAGTCCCGCCGAGTTCGCGACCAAGGGCCTGCGTGTGACCAGCAATGGTGTTAAGCAGTTGTGTAACGCGGACCGTGTCGGGTTGAGGATTCGCTAACTCGTCATATAATTCGCCCAGGTACTTAGCCAATGGCTCCGCTTTTTCAACATTTTTCAAGGTTGAAATCCAGTCTTTGATCAGGTCGGGCCCGGTAGCGAATGCAACATCCT
>JAQBNX010000275.1 GCA_028288385.1 Spirosoma sp. | reverse complement strand
TACTCAAAATTAGCTGTTTCGTGCCGATGATGCTTAAAAACTGCCTTTTAACAATCGACGGAACATCTGAACTAGCCAGGGTGTCAATAATTCGCTGGCTAACATTAGAGCTTAGGATGTAGTTGATGTTGAACGGCTGAAAAACGTGTTGTACTTGCGCGGTTTGTCGCCAGGCGTAACCGAAGGTTGTCTGAAAAGAGTTCAGGTCATAGAGCCCTCCCCGTATAATTTTTTGGTAACCTAGCGTGGCATTTGTTTTGGGTAATGCCTGCCGCTGGTCGTATTTAAAATTGTGTGGGCTGACTAATCGCGGAAAACTCAGCACTGCTTCGGCACCATACCGGTAGTTCGTTACTGCCTGATCGCCCGAGCCTACCTGCAGCTCAATACCCACATTTGCGTTCAGCGTCAGTAACTCGGCCCGCCGAAGCGTATTTCGGTCACGCCAGCTTACGATGGCCTGTGTGCCATTGAAGTTGTTAGAACGTGAGGTGCCATCCAGTTCTATCCGCATGGACTTGGTTGGGTAGGGTGTCAGATAATAGTGCACATCCAGCACGGCAGAGTCGCCCTGCTGGTCTGGCTCGAACCGGTTACGAACAAACTTAAAAGCACCTACATTGACTAATCGTGAAAGGGTCAAATCCTGCATTCGGCTGTTGTAGCGTTGACCCGGCTGCACCGTCACCACATCACGGAAAAGTTTTGGATCGAACCGACGGGTCGAATCGACGATTCTGAAACGCTCTTCGGATTGATAGGCCAGTCGTCGGTTGGTGTCAATACGGGCCGTTGAGAGGTTATAGTTGGGGTAAATGAATATGTCTCGAATGCCATAGGGTACACCGGCCGCTTCGGGCATGTCGGGTTTAATGTAAAAAATGAGCTTCGTTCGATGTGCTACTGAGTCATTGTCAGCCAGTACACCCACGTAGTCGGGCATGAAATAATACAGCCCGCGTTGTTTTAGGGCCTGCCCAATGCGTTCACGCTCCAGCTTTATGTTGTCGAATCGATAGGGGTCACCCTTTTTGAAAATGGTGCGTCGGGCCGATGCCAGCAGGGCTTTTCGGGCCGGGGTAGAATCGGATAGAAACGCCACCGAGTCAATATAAAAACGCTGCTTTACGTTAGCCTCATACGCCCCGCGAGCTTTGTAGCCGCTTTCCTTAAGTGATCCGGCCACCGTAGAGCCAAAGTAGCCTTCGTTTTGCAGGGTGGCCTCCATTATGGGTATGTTGGCCGATAGTGCCCGGGCGCTGGCATAGACGGGTTCGGAACCAAATTTTTTGCGGAACCACGCCCGGAATCCTTTAGGTTTCTTGGGTTCGCCGAACAGGTAATATAAGGCGACGCGATAGGGGAAACCGAATAGCTGCGCATTGGGTCGGGGTCGTGCCAGGGCAGCTAGTTGCTCCGACAAGCTTTTCTGCTCGTCTTTCGAAACGGTAGAATCGGCCTTAACCACCACATCGGTACCCATGTATAGCCGTTCATTGGCAGGCAACCGTTTAGCCAGGTTACATGCGTTAAGCATACACGCCACCAGCAGCAGGCTTAGGGCGGTGCACAATGATTTACCAGGCAGTTTTTGGGTCCTCTTCCGCATACAAAGGATTCCTGTTCGGTTAGTGAAAGGAGAACCACATTAACTGACTAACACAACATTCGTTTCGATACAATGGGTGTTTTAGTAGCCTATCAACCATGTGTTTAGCCCTTTACCTGAAAACTAATTGACTTAATTAATCGAAGCTCCTGCTCCAGCTCCCGACGGATCAGCACCCGGACCCGGTGATGAACGACGGAACATTTGTGACATCGTATTATAGTCCATGGTAATAATGAATCCAACCCCCGTTTCAATTACGTAGCCATCCAGCACGGCTTGGTAATCATTATTGCGATACGCCCGCAATACGTAGCGGCCATCGCGGGTGATGCCGTAATTGACCGATACGTTGTCGAACACCTCATTTGGATTACGGGTTGTGCTCTGAGCCGCATTTTCCAGCACAAAATTCCGGCCCACCGATACGGTAATCCGGCCTTCCAGAAAACTTCGCGACAGTCCCACGTTCAGGTCGGTCCGGGCCCCATTGGTGGTACCCCCGGTGTTGCCGCTGCCCGTTTGCGACAGCAGGTTAAAGTCAACGTCGAAGCCTTTCAGAACACCGGATGCCAAACGCCCCAACTGCTCAGAAATCAACTTGCTCACGCTGCTGCGGGCAACGCCTTCTGCCTGTGTATTCAGGCCTCCATTGTCCGATCCTGAAAAGAAGTCAGCCGTGTTTTCGGGTAGAAAACGGTTTAGAATCAGCAGGGCAAACACCTGTTTGTTAATCTGTGACTGATCCTGCCGCAGTGTGGTCAGTTTATTTTCGATGGTTGTCGCCAACGGACTTGACGCAGCCGCACTGCCCTGTTCGACCCCGGCCAGTTTGATATCGAAATCTAATTTGGGCGATGCTAAGTTGTCGCTCATGCTTAACGCTACGTTGAAAGGTAGCTTACGCTTGGCAGATGCGGCATCCAGCGTAGTCGACTCGCTGCCAATCAGGTCGGCGGGTGGCACCGACACTTTGTAGATGGCCGTAATGTTCAGGTCAGCCTTGAGCGGGTCGCCCGTAAAATTAATGTAACCGCCTTTTTGAATTTCAAATTGCCGTTTTAAGACCTGGTACGTCATGGAGTACTCCCCTTCTGTCACATCGTAGCGGCCCAGAATGCTGACTTGCCCAGCCGCATTAACCGTCATGTTAAGTCGGGCGTTGCCTCGTGCCCGCAGGAAGTCGCCGTTGAGTTCATCCACGATAATGGTCAGTTCCGACTTTTCGTTGGCCTCCAGATCGAGCGAGATGTTGGCATTGGTCAACTGGTCAAATGCCAGCCGGGTACTCACACTGTCACGTTTAGGGCGATAGATGTATTTACGTAGGGCCAGCGAGTCGTTGTGGTTGATGAACGTAACGATGCCCTTGGATTCATCCACATCCAGCGACTCGTCCGGTAGCACTACCGCCACCTTACTGCCATCTTCGAGCCGTACTGTGCCGTTGATGGATGGGCTTGTGCCAACGCCCTTAATCCGGAGGTCGGCCGTAACAGCGGCCTGCCCATAGCCGTAGTTATTGTCTTTGCGGGATGCGTTGAGCACCTGAAAATCGGCGGCCCTCACGCGCAGGTTGTAGGCCACATTGGGCAGGTTTTTCAATACGATCGTACCATCAGTAGTCAGGCTCCGGCCGAGCGTATCGCGTACGTTGAAGTCGGCCAGGGTGATCGTCTGCCCGGCAAAGTTGAGCTTTTCCTGGTCAATGCGGTACGTTGCGTTGAGTTGTTTGACGTTAAATGCCACCGAGTCAAACGCCATGCTGCCATTTAATTGGGGGTTAGAGGCCGTGCCATTTACCGTGAATGCACCCGTAAGCTTGCCTTTCGCCTGCCGCAGTTCGCCGGCACTAAATGCCTGAATGGTTCGGGCGTCCAGGCGTTTTAAATCGATGGTTAAGTCGAGCGCCTGCTTTGCGTTTTCGGGGTTATAAAAACCCACGATTGAGGCATCGTTATAAGGACCCGCCAGGGTTGTGTTGACATTGATACGGCCATCACTATTATTTCGGAAGCGGGCCGTCAGGTTACCAATCGGCTGGGCCATTACCCGTAGACTGTCAACATACACCGAACCGATGAACGATAACTGGCTGTCTTCGGCCAGGTAGTCACGCACCACGACCGTACCATTTAATTCTCCAGAGGCTAAAGTCGTGTCCTGGTTGGCCAGCCGGGCCAGATTAGCGAGCTGGATTCCACGCGTAGTCACGCGAATGGGCGCATTGGCATAGGGCTCGGTACTGCTCACTTCCAGCAATTGGTTGTCCTGTTCCAGCCGAACATTATTAACCAGCACTCCATCGCGGCCGTACTGCGCATAACCAACGGTGTCAGCTGTCCAGGGCAGGTAGTTGGTCAATAAGCCGTTGCGGGCAAACCGAAAACGATAATTCTTGTCAACGATGCTGAGGGTACCAGCCAGGGCGTGCAGATCCTGCTTGATCGAGTCTTTGTTGACGACAGAAAACCGAAACTCGTTGTTGGCCGCTGTGCCCCTTAGATCGGTTTCGCCGATGCGTAAATCGTTATACAGGATTGAGTTAATGCGCCCGTTAACATTGAGCTTACTGCCCACTGCCCGCAGGGACAGTCTTGTGCCCTGAATTGTGGTTGTGTCATACACGATGATGCCGCTGCGAATGGTAGCAGACAGGGTGGTGTCGCGTGTGTTGTCCATATAAGCATTAAGCCGTACCGTATCGAGCCGGGTCAGGCCTGGTACGAAGGCCTGGAAAATAGGGTTTTGGTATGCATTCAAATTGATCGTGAACGCATAGGGGGGAGGGACTTGCTTGTATGTTAAGGCTGGAATAGCGATGTACTTGCTGAACTCGCCCACAATAATGTCATAAAGCTGTGTATACTGGAATTGGCCATCGAGGGTCAGCCGTGCACCGGGCAATTGCGCTACTACGTTTCTATGAGCACCATCGGCCGCAAAACGGGCGTAAAGCGTATCGACGGGATAGTTTTTCCCATTCAACGTAACGGTTGCATCTTCCGCCTGAATTGTGCCAACGGGCCGGACTGGATCGGTCGATGTCATGTTCAGCCTGATTTTCCCTTTGAGTGAGAGCGGGTCGCTGTAGAGCTTTAATTTTTGCAGGTTCAGTTCATTCACTACGGCTTCACCCGTTATGGCCGGAAAGTCGCCTTTAAGTCCCGCTTTTATATCCAATGCGAGGTTGGCATTGGGGTCTTTGAGCGCACCCGTCATGGCCAGATTACCATTTGAAAGAGTGCCATTGCCCGCAAAATCCTGGTAGCGGTAGCCATTTAGTTCTGCCGACTGCACATTGAGATCGAAACGCGTAGACAGCGTATTGACGTCAATGCCGCGCCCATTGAACGTAGCGCGACCTGTTATTTTACCAAGGGTACCCGGCTGCTTCAGCCATTTTCCGGCGTCAAACTGGTCGAGGTCGAGCCTGCCTTTGTACGTTTGGTTTTTGCCGGCAACGAAGCCTGCCAGTTTCCCATCAAACTTGGCCTTGCCCCAGTCGGTCCGGAGGCTGGCATCCACAACCAGGTTATCGAGTTCTCCTTTTAGTCGCCCGGTTAGGTCAAACATGGGAGGCAGCGCAATGGAGGAAGGAATGGTGCCTTTAGGAACTAGTTTGTTGATGTCGGCCAGCCGGGTTGTTGCATCCTGAATGGTCAGATCCATGCCTACCCGGTCGGGATTAGTGATGTTTGTGAGCCGACCACTCATCCGGATGTGCGTTCCAGACAGCATATCTAAACTAAACCGGGGCACGTTCAGCGAGGCCAGCGTGCCGGTGAGTTGCGCATCGGCCCGGAACACGGCCGATCTATCACCAAAGGGTGGCGTACCGGCCAGAAACGGAGCCAGTTGAAGGATGTCATTCACCGACAGGCGGCTCTGGCGCAGATTAGCCCGGACACCAACGCGTTTGGCAAAGCGTGGATTGCTCAACTGCCCCAGGGAGTCGTAGCGCAGCACCAGTTGATCGCGCAGGAGCGACGTTGGCGTTTTAATGTACAACTTTGTCAGGCGTGTATTCTTATCGTCATACAGCACATCGGCATCGAATTGCTGGAGGGTAAAACCGCTGGTAGCCTTAAACTGGCCTTTGCGTATCTGGCCGCTTATGCGTTGACCTCGTTTCCCCAAGTCCTGATACGTCAGCGAGTTTCCCTCAATACCCAGTTCGCGCAGGTCGAGGTGGCCGTAGTCCAGGCCGCGCTTCTGCCGGGGGGCCGTCTCATCGTCGTAGCGGATTCGGTTATTTCCAAAGCGAACCCGGCCAAGGTTAGCCTGCCAGCCAGCCGAAGTCCCCGTTGTAGCTGATGGCTGCGTGGTGGTTGCGGCTTTTTTCGTTGGTTTGGTCAGCACTGCTGCAATATCGGCATTAGACATCGCGAGCGATTTTAGACCAATTTTTTCGCTGTTTAGGTAAAAATAGTCAGACTCCATCGCCATTTTTCCTACGCTGCCCTGCGTCCGGAAGTCGGCTGTCTCAACGCGAACATCCCATTTCGCCTTATTAATCTGCCAGTTACCCAGAGCAAGATCGAGCGTATCGCCAGGGGCAGATGGAACATCCGGCGTGGGTATTCCTTCGTATAGCCGGGTTTTCGCATCCAATCCATTTACCGCTACGTTCGAGAGATGGTACCGTGACTTATAAACGTCGGTTTCCTGGAACTTAGCCCGCAGGCTGTCAACGTACGCATTCACGTCGGCCCCGACTACGTCGTCTTTGTATTTGATGCGGACGTCCTTTAGGAAAATAGCTGTCAGATTGATTGCCAGCGGAGCGGCTGTTGTATCGACGTTTGTTTTAGGCTTCGTCGTATCGCCCGGCGTGATGAAGGCGTCGAGAATATACTGGAAATTATAGGCTGTGTCCGGAAGAGTGCGGTTAATGTTCAATCGGATATGCTCCAGGTCAATCTGGTTTAGGGCAACGCGGTTGTTCAATAATCCCCACATATCGAGGTCAATGCGCATCCGGCCGCCATTAAGGAGCGTGTCGCCCTGGGGAGTCTTAAAGAAAACATTCTCCAACTCAATATAGTCGGGTATGGAGTAGCGAACCCGTCCAATGTGGAAAGGTGATTTGAGCTTGCCGGCGAGGTACGAATTAACCTGCTTCGTCACCAATTGCTGCCCCCAGGGCGTTGTGGCAACGACCATTACAAAACCCACCAGCAACAGGATGAGTGCAAGTAAACCGATTAGAATACGGACAAGTGCTCTGGACACAATATAAATAGTTTTCTAAAGAGCAGAGAACTGCCGAAGCGTCGGACCGCCGAAGCGGACGGTGTTTCGACTGAGCTTATGCACAATGGTTGGTATTGGTGAATATAACGCCTATAAGGCTAATTATGTTGGTTGGTGGCCAAAAGCTCTCTAGTGGCAGTTGATAACAAAACCTCAAACAGAATTAGGGTGTCTCTGTAATGAACAATCATTTAGTTATCCACTACCTGATTGTTCACGCCGTTTATACGTGTTTTATGGCCTATGTGTTGCACACCCGGTCGTAAGCCGGTACTTTTGAGCACACATCTAACGAATTATGGGCGATCTTTTTACCGCTGCATCCATCATCAGCCTCCTGACCCTGACCTTCCTGGAGATCGTCTTGGGTATCGACAACATCATCTTTATCTCAATCGCGGCCAACAAACTGGCCCAGCAGGATCAGAGAAAAGCCCGTAACATTGGGCTTATTTTAGCGATGGCTTTTCGCCTTGTTCTGCTGATGGGCATATCGTTTGTCATCTCCCTGAGCAAGCCGTTCACCCACATCGATGCGGGCTGGTTTCGGGCCGCGCTGACAGGCCAGAGCTTAATCCT
>JAQBNX010000257.1 GCA_028288385.1 Spirosoma sp. | reverse complement strand
GCTGGCGAATTCGACGGCTTTCGCCTGGGTCGAATCCAATACAGAACCGATGATTTTAGCATTTCCTTTGGGACTCTGATCACCGGCCGTACCGGGCAATGCCTTTGGTTGGGAAGAACCACCCATTATGGAAAACTGAGCCTGAACGGGAGAAAGTAAACTGATGGTGAGTAGACAAATTGCGATAAGTAGTGATTTCGTTTTCATGAGGTTTCATTTAACCTGACAAAGGTGAAACCACGCTTTCGCGTCTTAAAATGAATTCGGATGAAGCTCAGAATCAACCCGACGAATACTAGCAAATAGCTGATGAATGGATACGGCTTACCGGTCTACCAGCCTTTAAACCCCCTTTCGACCCAGGTTGACCAAGTCCTCAGGCCGGAATAAAGGCAACTTGTTCAGTTGTAGCTTGCCCACGAGTCGACATGAATAGGCTGGACTCACTCTCCAGCCACCAACAGTTGGCGGTTAAGCTAACAAATGAGCTGGATAAAGCATATACGCTTCCTGGCGAGGGTCTAATTGAGGGTCTACGGAGTTCCCTTTTTGTAACTGAAAACGAGTGAGTGCGAACGAATGACAGGGTAGTAAACAGCGAATGAGTATTAACGTGATGATTTTCGCTGCTTACTAAAGCGAGTTACCGATTCCCACCAGCACGATTGAAATAAGGATCACAACAATACCGGCAACGAAGGTGCGGAAGGTAGCGGCCGAAACCCCTGACCACTCTCTTAAATACAGCCCCCACAGGTTAGCGGTTAAAATGATGGTAGCCATGTGCGTGATCCACGAGCTGGCCCCATTACCCAGCTTACTCTCACCCATGCCGTAGAAAAAGAACTGCAGAAACCACATCGTACCGGCGGTGGCCGCAAACAGGATGTTAGCCGTTATGGGTGTGCGCGGATTGGTGTAGTCACTGAAGGTTTTGTTTTTGGCGTTCAGGTACATGCACCACACAAAATTGGTGGTAAGTCCTCCCCACAGCAGCACCACATACGTTACGTTGTTCTGAAACAGCGGATTACAGCCCTGTTTAACGGCCTGATCGGCTAGGGGCTTACCCGCTTCGATGCCGAAGTTGAAAAAAGCACTTAGGATCCCGGAGATAACGGCAATGATCAGGCCCTTAACCAGGCTGAACTCTTTGACAGATGCTTTCTTTTCTTCTTCAGACAGTTCAGCCTCTTTCATCATACCGGCTTTACCAGAAATGGCAATGCCTATGATGCAAACCAGTACGCCTAATAATACGAGTCGGCCACCACTCGACCCCAGCATATCAGTAAACGATACTTTTCCTCTCACTGCGTTGAAATTGTAGTAGATGGAAGGTACCAACGCCCCAAAGGCCGAACAGAAGCCCAGTACGACCGAATTGCCCAGCGACATGCCTAAATAGCGTACGCCCAACCCATAGGTAAGCCCGCCAATGCCCCACAGCAATCCCAACAGGAACGTAATGGATTTAACCCCACCATCGGCGGAGGCAATGATACTCGTGAAATCAGGAATGGTTAGGTAGGCCGCTAAGGGAGGTACAATTAGCCAGGAAAAAATGCCGCCGACAATCCAGTAGCTTTCCCAGGCCCAGCCTTTGACTTTGTTGTAGGGCATGTAGAAACTGCCCGAGAAGACTCCACCAATGGTGTGGTAAATAAGGCCCAGGATTACCTGCATAGAAAAATTGCGTTACGTTCTTTTTTGACAAACATCGGCAGCCAATTTTACTTACTCACTGTTGATGCCGATATTATTTTCAACTGTATTCCTACCAATCAATATATGGGTGAATTATCCATAAAACGAAACCATTAATATCACCCCGTGCCATTCAGGATTAGTAAACAAACCCGAATGGCTAAACAACAGCGGCCATCTGCAACACGACCGGCCCAATTAATCCCGACTCCAGCAGCGGAGAATCTTTCGTGTAATGCTTCCAGGTTGTGAAGGTAACGCGGCCATCCTTGGGCTTAGGCTTCCCTTGCTTATACCAGTCGGGTAACTCAACCATTCCCCCACTGCTCAGGCTGGCAAACCCACTTGCTCCACCACCGGGCGTATACTTATCGGGTTCGGGTAACTGCTCATCGCCAATCAGGCGATTAGGCCACAGATTCGTCGCTTTAATTTCAAAGGTGTTTGCTCCGGCTTTTACGGCTTCGGTAATATCAACCCGGTAAGGTCGTTTCCAGAGTGTACCCAGTTCTTTCCCGTTGACCACTACGTTCGCTAACACCTCCACCCGGCCTAAATCCAGGTATAGCCTCTTTTTAGGAGCCAGCATGGTGGCGGGTATGTCGATGGTTTTCGTATAGGTAGCCGTTCCGGAAAAGTATTTAACGCCATCCTGCGAGTGGGTATGCAGGGAGACCAGTTCGGGCAACGTGATCTGTTCAGGTGCCCCGCGGTCAGGCGGAAAATGCACTTGCCAGGCTCCTGTCAGCATCAAAGGCTGGGCAATACCCGAAATAGACAGCGCTGTCTCCCGACCGGCCTGGTCCCGCAGGACGTACTGGCCATTTTGCCAGAAACGTAAACCAGGTGTAGCTCCACCAGCCATCTCTACTGCTACGGATTTCACTGTTTGCGTTTGCGGGACAGGCTGAGTCGCAAGTTGTGCCACCTGTTCACCACTCAGGGCCGACGGTATAACCTGCGGTTCGGTCATGTCGCCATTGTAATACGACGCTCCATCACTTAGGTAAGCCTGGCCAACGCCCGGATGAACGATGCTGATTCCTTTTTTGCCTTGCTGAATCAGTTTGCCGTTGACATAAACCGCCGGAACTCCTTCTTTGTAAACAACCGCCACATGGCTCCAGCCCATGATGGGAGTTGGCGAAGCCAGAACAAACGTTGGTTTGCCTTCTGTTCGCTCCCAGATGGCTACTCCATTGCGGCCCACCGTGAGCCCACAGGTGGCATGTCCCGCTCCGTACAACTCCCGACCCGAAGGCGGATAAACAGCGTAATAATCCGTCCAGGGAGCAGCAACCCCTTCGCGAAAACCACTGGTGCCAAGCATGACATTAATCTCAGGTTTCGCCCAAAGGCTGATGGTAAAATTGTCAGTTACTGTGGGGTAGTTCTTACGGGCTGGCTGCGTAAAAGCCATGGTGCTTAGAATTGGCGCGTTATTTTGTAGTACTGCCTGCAAGTGCTTCGTGGAGGCCGGGTTACGAAACACCACAAAAACTGAACCGGATGGTTCCAGTCGCAAAGGCATTCGGACCTGCCCACCCACCTGTTTGTAGATACGAACTGGGGCTATCTGCCCTGTGTTGGCATCCCACAGTTCCGGTTGTTTGTCCCCGATCCGAAACTGACAGACCAGTTCCTCGGTTGTTCGGCGCTGATTCGCTACAAAGTACACATCGGCATTCCCTATTCTGCGGTGAATGTATGTGATTGGCGCATCGCCCGAGCGGGACGTTACGTCAAAATCAGGTTCCAGTTTAAGCGTATTGAGCACAGTTTGGATAGGTTTCCCCCAGTATACATGCCCCTTTCCTACCTGATGCTCGGTAATGGTCGTTCCGTTGATGGTTCCCCATAACTCAGCGGTTAGCCGGTTAAATTCAGCATCATCCGGCGAAAAGGCACGTAGTCCCAGCGATTTCTCGGGCTTAGCACCCACCAGTACCAGGCCTGAATTTACCATACGATAGAGCTTCTTCAATAGATCCAGGCTAATTGCCTTGTGGTTCTGAAGTACCAGAATTCGGTAGCTCATCCCATCGGGTAATACCAGTCGGCCGTTTCCGACCTGAGCTCGATTCAGGATGACCTCCCCATTAATCAGGTCATAATCGTACCCCGACGGTGGAGCTGGAAAAAGCTCATCGGGCGTCACTTTAGCGTATTGATTGCCTTCCTCACCCGTGAAATAGACCAGATCGGCCACGAAGAGGCCCTGCTGGAGCAAACTCTGACAGCGGGCTACGTAATCCATCCAGGCTCGGCCCTGATTCCACCAGGTGGTCGTTCGGTCGAAATGAATGCCCCAGGGACCCATCGTCATCCCCGGCAGGGCAGTCGGGTGAGGTTGGTGGGCATACCGGTGAAAAATGATTCGGCTTAAGCCCTGGGTAAACATTTTATCTCCCAACGCTTTCATAGCGAACGGATATTCCTGCCAGCGGGCTGATTCTGGTTCGCCAGTAAAGGCCTCGGCACCCACCACCTGCGGCCCAGCGGGAGCACCGGGGCTTCCTTTCTTGCCGTTGATATGTGTTATTGAAGCGGCCAGTTTGGTGGTCCGACGCATGGTCAAGTTGTTCTGAAACAGCGAGGAAAGCCCGTTCCAGAATTCGCCCATGTTTACATCCACCCGCGCCCCAATCTGCATTTCCTCCATAGGTCCCCGGTCATACGGTTCGGTATAGGAGATCATGCTGTGCTGGTGGCATAACCGACTGAATTGCCCATAATAGTTATCGGCAATCAAATCGGCCTGCGTTCGGCGCAGGTCCCACAAAAACCGCTCGGTGGTGTCAACGCTACCAATGATGCGGCCGGTTAGGGCGGGTAAATACATCGACAGATCATACCCGTTTCGCTGTTGAAAGGTCTCGGGAAAGCGGGCCGTCCAGTTTTGCATGCCAACCTCATAACTATCAATCAGCAAACCCACTTTTCCCTTTTTAGCCAGGGGAGCCAACGTTGGCAGTAGGTTTTCCATCATCTTGGTAAAGTGGGCCGTGATGGCCTCCTGGCTGAATTTATCGCACTCCAGTCCAATACCCGTATCGGGAGCCGACCGATTGAGGGAACCGGTGGGGGTATAACCGATGCGCAAAATCGTCCAGTTACCGGCCGGGGCCTCCCAGTGCAGGATGCCGTCTTTGTCGACGTGCTGGCTGATGTTGACCAGGGCTTTCTGGTCTATAATGGCGTTGGCGGGAAATTTCCTGCTTTCCGTCATATCGCCCACACCAAACGAATAATTGGTCTTCTTTTGCCAGTTTTCCAGTTTAACTGCATTTGAAAACCGAACCTGCGAGTATCGCCTTCCTCCCATAGATGTCAATCGGAAGTAACGGGCTTTGGTGATTGGAAACTCTGCCAGACTAGATACCTCATCGGTTGCCCGGCCAGCATTGATGGTTGTGACTTTTCGGAATTGAACCCCATCGTCCGAAGCTTCCAGGGTTAGCTGCGCACCGCCACCCCCTGGGCCGCCAAAGCCACCGGGGGCCGCTGCTGCAGGTTTATCCGTCGACGCGCTGACAAAGGCCATAGACCGTGCCTCAAAAGGTTCCTTAAACTCCAGTTGTAGGTAAGCCGGTTGCCCTTCTGCTACGGGTCGGGCAGTTATGCCCCCCGGCGCCATGCCCGTCAGTTGGTCGAGTGAAACCGGCTCAGACAGACCACTGGCGGTAGCTTTGCTTACTAAAGCCGGCAAAGCAAGTTCTCCGGAAAGTGAAGGAAAAGCCAATACTGCTACATCGCGGTAATAACCCAATTTGCCCGCCGGTTTAGGCAACGTAATCGTCAGGGGTTTTCCGCCTGCTACGTAGGTTTCGCTCCAGGTTACCTGCTGCATTGCCAGCTCGGGCGTTATCCAGGGACCACCGCTCGACGACCAACCGGGGCAGTTGTGCATCGTAAATTCCAGTCCCAGCCGTTGGGCTTCGTTGATGGTATGCTCTTTGAGTTTAAGCCACTCGGGACTTAAATACACAATGGGACCTTTGGGAATCAGCGTTCCGGCGTCAAAATTCTGAAAACCGCCGAGGCCAATTTGTTTCATGGCTTCTAGGTCTCGGGTGATGCCGTCGGCAGTGACGTTTCCGTTCATCCAGTGCCACCACGTCTGAGCCCTGGCCGTAGCGGGAGGATTCAAAAAACTATCTTCCAGCAAATTGGCTTTGGCACTTGGTTCGCTGCTGTGAATGATACCCGTTGGTGTAATCCACGCTACCATACCGGTAGCGGCACTGTTTTTGATAAAGGTGCGTCGCTGCATAATTGGGTTTAGGTTGGGCAAAATGGCCTACTCCTGTTATCGGTTGAGAGTATACCAGCAACATTATTATCGCCTTACAAGCTAATCAGTTGGGTTGGTTATATTGAATACAGCTGTGGTTCAAAGAAACAATTCGGCCAGAAAGTGCAGGGATACTATTGGTCATTCCGCAGAACTCCTTTAATTAACCCTAAAACTGAGTAACCAGACCTGGTCGACCGGGTCTGGTTACTCAGTTTTATAAGTTGTATCCTTACTTTTTCTCAGCCGTTGCTACGTCCTGCTGCTTGGCAAACTCACCGGATGCCTTCAATTCTACTTCATCGCTGACAACGGCAACTGACGAAGAGCCAACGCCAAAATCAGATCGTTTAATGGTACCGGTAAGCTTAAGACCAGCCTTTTCCTGCTTCCCGCGAGGACTATCCATCGTTACGGGGCCTGTCAGCACCGCGTCCAGCGTAACCGGCTTAGTAACGCCGTGCATCGTCAGGTCGCCGGTCATCTTGTACTTCTTGCCTTCTACCTTCTTGAACGACGTACTCTTGAATGTGAGCGTTGGGTATTTGGCCGCATCGAAGAAATCGGGACTTTTCAGGTGGGTATCGCGCCGATCGTTTTCGGTATTAATGCTGTTGACGTCGGCAGTCAATTCGACGACCGCATCCGACAAATCAGGTTTTGAGGAAGTGATTTTAGCATCGTAGTTTTTGAAGTTGCCATCAACATCAGTCAGCATCAGGTGGGTGACGGTAAAGCCAACTTTGGCGTGAGATTTATCGGCAGTCCAGGTTTGGCCGTAGCTAGCTGAGATGGTTAATAGGGTTGCTACGGAGAAAAAGAATGATTTCATGCGTGTTTGTAATTGGATTGGATGAACAGTTAATTTAGTTATTATAAAAGGAAACTGGGTACTCAACTTGTCTGGATTATCTGGGTCGCACACCCGCTGGTGCAGCTGGTTGCTGACCTCCGCCATTGTCGCCACCACCATCTCCTTTTACGTCGTCGTTGCTAACCGAGCGGGCCTTTCGGCGGGGCTCCTCAAAGGTCATTTTGCCGATTCGGTAGGAGAAGGTCACTTTTACGTTGGCATTATAAAGATGGGTGATGTTGGTCTGCGAAAGCAGGGGCGAATTCAAGTTGGTTCGCATGATTACCCCGTTGGTCAGAAAATTCTCACCTGCCAGCCCAATGCTGCCCCGCTTGTTGGCCAGGTCTTTTCGTACACCTAGCGAGTAGAGGTAAAAACTGCCTGTTGTTCCCTGTAGCTGGGGGTTGGGTCCCCGGAAGAAACTAAACACCTGGGCACTCCAGCCTTTATTGAGTTGTAGCTGGCTCATCAGTCGCCCGCCAATGCTCACACCCGTATTGCTAATTGTCATCGACTTACCATCTGCGCCCGCTGTGATTCCCTGCATGTAGACGTAGTACCCATCCAGGCCACCGTTGATGCTCCATTTTGGCGTCAGGTTGGTATTGAAGAAGACGTTGGCGCCCATGGTACGCTGCACACCGATGTTCTGGAACGTAGTGATGATGCCACCCGCCAGCGTATCGGATGGCAGCCTGATTTGCGTAATGGCATTCTCGGTGAGCCGTCCGAAAAGGGATGCGTTCAGGTATGTTTTTTTGATGGTTGAACTCAGGCTCAATTCTACGTTGTCGGTCAGTTCGGGCTTTAGCGTCGGATTTCCCACCATGATCATCTGCGGGTTTGCCGCATTGGGGTTAGGGTTCAATTGTTGCAGACCCGGCCGCTGAATCCGCCGGTTGTAACCAGCCTTAACGGTCGTACCACCTTTCAAACTCTTTGATACGTTTAAGCTGGGCACCAGATTGCTGTAACTGGGTATGTTTAAATTAATGCCTTCGTTGGCTGTAGCCGAGATGCCCGTGTGCTCGTAGCGCGTGCCAACCTTAAAGCTGTATTTGCTCGGTGTAACATACGTATAGGAGACGTAACCAGCACCGATATTCTGACTATAGGCCAGTGAGCCCGATGGATTGGTTGGATCAAAGACCAACCCGCCCGATCCGATGCCGACCTGATACTGGTAGCGGCTATCTACCTGACGCATGATGGCCTTACCGCCGAACTCGAGCAACTGATTCTTGCGGATGGGCGTCTGATAATCGGTCTGGAAGGTCAGCTCCCCGTTGGTGTTGTTGTTCAGATTTCGCTGACGACCCGTTAGTTCGCCCGTATTAGTCAGCAGATCAGCGTAAAAATTGTTGGTTAAACCCGTCCGGCTATACTGGGTAGAAATGCTCCACTCCTGCTGGGGCTTAAAGGTGCGGACATAATCTAGGTTCATGTCCACTGAGTTTGATAAATCTCTGCGATCCACGTCGCGGTTGGTCATACGTAGCAGCGAATCGCCAGCGAATGAACTAGTTAACTGATTCTGCTCCTGAATGAAATTACGGGTACCGAAGCGGACATTGGCCGACAGCGACTGATTTTTGGCCAGGTCGTAGTCAAAACCAAACGTATACTGCCCAAAGACGGGTTTGTCGAAGGCGGTGCCCTGCTGACTGGTACGCAGCAGTTGAGAACCCAATAAGGTAGTCTGGTCCAGGCTCGAGGAGGCCCGGTTATACATGGCCCGGCCAAAGCCACCCAGCGTAATACCCAGCTTCCCCTGCCGATAGGAACCGTTCATACCCAGGTTGGAACCGCGAATACCAACACCGGCGTCTACGTTCAGGGTCAGACCATGCAGTGTATTCTTTTTCGTGATGATATTGATAATCCCGGCGGCTCCTTCGGCGTCATACTTGGCCGAAGGGCTCGTAATCACCTCCACGGATTTAATCATGTCGGCGGGCAACTGTTTTAGGGCATCGGCTACATTGGCGGCTACAATGGTAGAAGGCTTGTTGTTAATCAGCACCCGGATGTTCTGACTACCCCGCAGACTAACGTTACCATCTAAATCAACCGACAGCATGGGCACCCGCTTCAGGACATCAGAAGCATCGCCCCCTTTTGACGTCAAGTCTTTATCGGCGTTGAAGACAAGTCGGTCTACTTTTTCTTCGATCATGGCGGCCTGCCCCGACACAACCACCTCACTCAGGGTGCGCACGTCGGGCATCAGCGTTACCGCTCCCATTTTCAAATCGGTTCCTTTTTGGATGGTAAATGGTTTCGAATCCTGGTTTTTATAGCCAATAAAGGAGTACTGGAGCCGGTAGTCGCCCGGTGCCAGTTTGGCCAGTGTAAATTGGCCTTTGGCATCAGACGTAGTGCCATCAATAGGCTTATTGGTTTGGGTGCTGATAAGCGCCACGGTGGCAAATTCGACGGGTTTATTCGTGAGTGAATCAATGAGCAGGCCGGAAATTTTGGCATTCCCTTTGAGCGCATCCTCGGTCACACCCGTAAACTCCTGTTTACGCCGGTTATCCCCTCCCCCAAAGCCTCCGCCCGGTGGGCCTCCACCCGGAGGGCCAAATTGAGCAGATGTCGGTTGGATCAGACCGCCACAAAGACCCAATGTTAATAAGAGAAAGGAGAATAACTTATTCATGTATAAATCTGCTTCGAACGGACAAATTGACTTCCCAAAGCAACTGCCGAATCATCAATCCAAAAAATGCAATAGACCGGCGGCCCGATAACATCGGCAGAAAGACTCTTTTCGCCGATGAATAGGTGATAACAGGTCTGCTGGCTGCTTCTAAGCCATTCGTCGGTAAAAAGGACTACTCTATCGGCGTATTCACGGTAGTGAACGATTGGCTAACAGGGTGTTTAGCTTTTGCCGTAAGTTTATGGCCTAAAACTAACTATGGCTGCTCCCCTGTTCTCACGCCGGTACGTGTCCCCGCTTAGTCATATTTTGGGCTGGGGATTACTGGGCTATCTGCTGTTTTTCTCCCAGTCAGTTAATTCGGAGATTCGGCTGCCCAATCTGTTCTGGGTGAGGCAGGGTATTTTCTTTTGGCTGATGGTGGGTACGTTCTACCTCAATGCCCGCCTGCTGGTCTCCCGGCTGTTGCTAACCGGCCAGACGAGACGCTATCTGCTGGCCCTAACGGGCGTCATCGTTATCATTATTCTTATCTTGTGGTGCGTTGAAATGGGGTTTGGCTTACCTATGCTGGTACACCGGGCCTTCCACCCCGATGGTAAGGGTCAGCCCAGACTCTACGGGTGGATTCAGCCTGCCCTGGTTACCATACTGTTGGTATTAGGAATCAGCACCAGCCTTTCATTGATGCAAAAGTGGCAGACCGACGCCAATACCCGGTTAACCCTGGAGCAGGCAAAAACGACCTCTGAACTATCCTTTCTGAAGGCCCAGATCAACCCCCACTTCTTCTTTAATACCCTCAATAACATCTACGCCCTGACCCTGCTCGATGTAGAGCTGGCCCGTGATGCCCTGCATCGGCTCTCGCGCATGATGCGCTACGTGCTGTATGAAACCCAGACCGGGACCGCCTGGTTGAGCAAAGAGGTTTCGTTTGTGGGCGACTACATCCAGCTTATGCAACT
>JAQBNX010000235.1 GCA_028288385.1 Spirosoma sp. | reverse complement strand
GTGGCATTTTCACGATTGTAGCGGTAGGGCTGATTCATAGGGCAGGAGGCTTATCACAAAAGTAAACAACGCTGCGACTTATCAGATACCCGGCCAATAAAGAACTCACTAAAATAAGGCAACGGTAGAAAATTGGCAGCTATACAACGGCCGGGTGTTTTGTCATCTGTTGCAAGAGCAGGTAAGTTTGTATAAACAAATATGCCTGACCCACCGAGCATAAAAAAACTACCCGGTTTGCTTTCCCGTCATTTGGGCTATATACTTGCATCATCAAGTCAATTACTACGCGCCACTTTACTGATCTTATCGGTGCGAATTGATTTATACAGAAGCGGGGAGAGATCAGGCTCTGAGAACCGCTGGCAACCTACCCCTCGGCAAGGTGCTACCTCCTGCCTAAAGTAACCGCCCCGGCGGACGATTAGGGACTATAAATCGGTAACTAACATGCTCTACAATAGACTATGTATGCCCCAGACCGGATGGTCTCCGGGGGCCTGCTAAGCAACTTCACCCACCGCATCGAAACCGGGAGTGATTTCTGTTGCGCCATTAGAAAGCGCTGAATCAATCTGGCAATGGACTACCAATCCTTGCTGATTTCAGCAACGCTCAACCCCGACAAGTCTATCAACTTCAGAACGTAATAACTCCAAAACCACAAACCAAATCATGGCACATCATTTCGATACGCTGCAACTACACGCCGGTCAGGAAACCGACCCAACTACCAACTCACGGGCGGTACCCATTTATCAAACCACATCCTTTGTTTTTAACGACTCGGCTCACGGAGCCGATCTGTTTGCCCTGAAGGCGTTTGGTAATATTTATACCCGCATTATGAACCCTACCTCCGACGTGTTTGAGAAACGCATGGCGGCTCTGGAAGGAGGGGTAGCCGCACTGGCAGTGGCGTCGGGGCAGGCCGCTCAATTTATTGCCCTGACTAATATTCTCAGCGCGGGCGACAATTTCGTGTCGACTTCATTTCTGTACGGCGGCACCTATAACCAATTTAAAGTATCGTTTAAGCGACTTGGTATCGAAGCCCGGTTTGCCAAAGGGAGCGATACAGAGTCGTTTGCCCGCCTGATCGACGCTAAAACCAAAGCCATCTACCTCGAAACCATCGGTAATCCCGAGTTCAACGTACCTGACTTCGATGCCATTGCCGCCATTGCTAAACAACACGATCTGCCGCTTATTGTCGACAATACATTTGGTGCGGGAGGTTACCTGTTCCGGCCCCTCGAACATGGCGCGGCCGTAGTGGTTGAGTCGGCCACGAAGTGGATTGGCGGTCATGGTACAAGTATTGGTGGGGTTATTATCGACGGTGGTACCTACAACTGGGGTAACGGAAAATTCCCGCAGTTTAGCGAACCTTCGGAAGGGTATCATGGCATGGTATTCAGTGACGTGTTTGGCGTAAACGGGCCGTTCGGCAACATTCAGTTCATCATCCGCGCCCGCGTAGAAGGATTACGCGACTGGGGACCATCCATCAGCCCATTTAACTCGTTTTTATTGCTGCAGGGCCTGGAAACGCTGTCGCTCCGGGTAGACCGTACGGTGCAGAATGCCCTGGCCCTGGCGCAGTGGCTTGAATCGCACGAGCAGGTTGAATTGGTCAACTACCCCGGTCTGGAGAGCAGCCCATACCACGATCTGGCAAAAAAATACTTGAAGCGTGGCTTTGGTGGTGTATTTTCATTCAAAGTAAAAGGTGGTAAAGATGCAGCAGACCAGTTTGTGAACAGCCTGAAACTGGTTAGTCACTTAGCCAATGTTGGTGACTCCAAAACCCTTATCATCCACCCGGCCTCGACTACGCACCAGCAACTCAGTGAGCAGGAGCAGGCCAGCGCGGGCGTAGCACCGGGTATGCTGCGTGTCTCGGCTGGTATCGAATACCTCGACGATATCAAAGCTGACTTCGAGCAGGCATTTGCCCAGATTGCCGAAACCGCATTGGTTTAACTGATTAGCGGGTTTGATGGAGTGCAAACGCTCCATCAAACCCGCTAATCACAAATAGACCTGTTTCTTGAACCTTCAGTATTTCGATTACAAATATTCATTCCCGCTTGAGTTAGGTGGGAATTTGCCGGGTTTCCGGCTCGCTTACACTACCTACGGGACGCTGAACGAGCAATCCAACGTCGTGTGGGTGTGCCATGCCCTGACTGGCAACGCCGACGCCGGCGACTGGTGGGGAGGCTTGGTGGGGCCAGGTAAATACTTCGATTCCGAGCGCCCGTCGCCCAATAAAGATTTTATCGTCTGCGCCAATGTACTAGGCTCTTGCTATGGATCGACGGGTCCGCTGTCAACCAACCCCGGAACGGGCAAACCCTATTACCACGACTTCCCCACGATCACGATTCGCGACATGGTAGGCGCACTCGATCTCTTGCGGCAAGAGTTGGGCATCAACAACATTCATACATGCATTGGGGGATCGGTAGGTGGTGAGCAGGTTGTGGAATGGGCCATTTTGCAGCCCGATTTAATCAAAAACCTGGTGGTTATTGCTGCCAGCGCCGTGGCCTCGCCCTGGTGCATTGCCTTCAATGAGTCGCAGCGAATGGCCATCGAAGCAGACCCAACCTGGCCTGAACGACGTGACGACGCGGGTGCAGCAGGTATGAAAGCGGCCCGGGCAATGGCCATGATCTCGTATCGTAATTACGATACGTACGGATTTACGCAGGCACTGGATAATAACGAACAGACCGACGGCTTCAAAGCCGCTGGTTATCAACGGTATCAGGGCGAGAAGCTAGTCGAGCGGTTCAACGCATTTACCTATTGGGCATTGACGAAGGTGATGGACTCGCACAACGTTGGCCGCAACCGCGGCAGTATTCTGAATGCGCTGGGGAGAATCAAAGCTAGGACATTGGTGGTTGGTATCCAGTCCGATCTCCTGTTTCCACCCACAGAACAACAATTTCTGGCCCGCCATATTCCCGATGCCTCCTACGAGGAGATTGACTCGCTGTATGGACATGATGGGTTTCTGATTGAGTTCCGGCCACTGGCCGGCATTATCCGCACCTGGATGGCCTCTGCCCAAGAAAGTCGCGGTGTTGCGCAAACAATCCGGAATCAGAAATAGTCTTTTAGATACACTGGATGCTCGCTATCCCATGGATGGCCGTTGCACTACTTGCTATGACCTGGTACGAAGACGAAATTCACGAACTCGAACGACAGTACAGTAAACAGCCAACCGGTTCCCATCCGGTTGTTTTTTATGGTAGTTCATCCATCCGTCTATGGACTACGTTAGCCACCGACTTTCCCAGCATACAATCATTGAATCTGGGTTTTGGCGGTTCAACACTAGCCGCCTGCGCCTGGTTTTTCGAACGGCTTGTTGTGCCAGCAGCGCCTAAATCCGTCGTGTTTTACGCCGGCGATAATGACCTTGGCGAAGGACGGCGACCCGAGGAGGTATGCCTGTTCTTTAATGTCCTCGCCCAAAAAATGCATCGGCAACTCGCCGGCGTACCGCTCGCATTTTTATCCATTAAAATTAGCCCTTCCCGTTGGGAAATCGCTCCCGACATCAGGTATACAAATGAGCTGATTGAGCAGGAGGTTATCAAATATCCTAACTACCAGGTTATCGACATGACAACTCCCCTGCTCGATCAGACCGGTCGGCCCTGCTCATCCTACTTCGAAGCCGACGGACTACACCTGACCCTCAAGGGATATGAGCGGTGGAAGCAGGTACTACAGCAGCACAGCCTATTTTAACTAACTTAATTCAGGTGAATCAGTAACTGCCTGTAGGTACCAGTGAAGCTTCTGACACCAGCGCCTGCGCCCGTAGCAAGGCGTCGGCGTAGGGGCGGTCCAATACCCGACCGGGTGGATCGACGGTCAGGTCAGCATCCCACAAGCCTGCATGGTGCCAGTAGTGGAGGTGGTCCCAGTCGGGGCGGTCAACGATAGGGTACAGACAGACACCCCATAAGGGTACTCCTGCCTCCACAATGGCCGCACACTCCCGCCCAATCATGTCTATCCACACCGGTCGGTCAATGCCAGGATGGCTCGTTTCGGTGAGGGCAATAGGACGCCTGTATCGACGGTAGGCCTTCATCAGTAACTGCCGAAACGGTACCCAGCGTGGATCGGGAATAGGATCGTTCCAGGGAAGAAAGGTGCCCGTGTTAACAATCCATTGGTTGTTGTAATAGTAATTAAAGCCCAGAATGTCGAGGTAGTCGGGTGATCCGCCTAATTCGGGAGACAGGCGCCCTGCCAGCATGTCTACCGACTGAAACTGCATCTCATCGGCCGCAGCCGCATCCCGAATTTCGCGTCTTGTGGCATTCAGGGGAGGCACCATATTAACCAACGGTTCGGTTGTCAGAATCCGGATTGTTGGGTCCATTTCCCGCATGGCTGCTAGACCCTCTATGTAGGCACGCATCAGTCCAAGTTTTACTTCCCAGCCCTGCCTGGTGCAATAGGGTGACGTTCCACATGCATCGCCCCCCAGCCACGACATGAAGCTAACCTCATTAATGGGGGTCACTATCAACGTATCGTCAGGGTAGCGGTCGCGGTAGAAGGTCACAAACGCCCGGCACATATGGGCAAACCGGCGGGCAAACATAGGATGCAGGGGGGTCAGGTCGTCGGGATAACCGAAATGGCATAAATCCCACACCTGCTGAACACCCTGTCGATGACCTTCGGCCAGCATGGTTTCCACCACCCGCCAATCATACTGATATGCTTTTTTCTCGACCTGACTCCACCGAATTCCCTCCCGTACGGTGCCAATGTTGAATGGTTTAAGGTCTTCATAGTCCTCTTTCAGCAAGGCGAGGTGACCCGTCAGGGGCAGGAAATCTACCCGGTTACCGAAAGCATTAAGTTGGTCTGTGCATTCATAACCGGCCCACCAAAAGGACTGAAATGGATTCTGCGATTGGAGATATTGGCTATTAATATTGTCGGACATTGATGCGTAAGCCAGCGGGCTAAACGTGTTGTTACGTAGTATGAACAAAAAAAAAGGCCAGTTGTCAGCCGGTACCCGTTTTTTTGGGTAAAACGTTTTACCCTATCTGGCTCCACATCTGCCTTTATAACCCGGCTACAATAGCCAGAACCAGTTTGGCTGAGTTGCGGGCGGCCGTCTGGTAAAAGGACAGCATGTCGCGCCGGGCATTGTCATCGGCCCGGTCACTCAGGCTTCGGATGACCAGCAGCGGCACCTGTATTTGATAACAAACCTGGGCCACGGCTGCCCCTTCCATCTCGGTCGCGTCGGCGTTAAATTCCCGTCGCAGTTGGGCTACTTTCTGTGAGGACGAGATAAACTGATCGCCAGTGACGACCGTTCCTGTCAGTACCGTTGGCGGGCGGGTAGTGATGGGTATTGGCTCGAAAGCAACGGTGCGGGCTATGGTTTGGGCGCGGAGCAGCATAAACGAATCGGCGGGGAAGTAAGCAGGGTTCATCTGCCCAGATACGCCATTACGCGTTTGAATCGTTGGTTTTTGGTCGAACGTAATGGACTGGTAGTCATGATGAATGGTTCGTTTGGCGATGACAATGTCGCCAGGCTGCAGGTTTGGGTTAGTGCCACCTGCAATCCCCGTAAACAGCAGACGCCGGGGCCGGAAATGATCGAGCATGAGGGCCGTAGTCATGGCTGCGTTGACCTTGCCAATCCCCGTTTCGGCCACGACAACACGTTGCTTGCCAATACGTCCGGTTGTGAACGTAACGCCGTCGACAACCACGGTTTTAGGCCGGTGAAGCGACTGCTTGACGAGTGCCACTTCAGCTCCAAACGCACCCAGCAACCCCGTAATAGCGCGGGGTTTGTAGTGCTGGGCAAACGACAACCGGGTAAGCAACAGGGTGACCAGGAGGGGTAAAATTTTCATGAAATAGCGAGAATAACGGCGGTAAACGGTTAGGTTAACGTAGTTTCAAAGGCTTGTGCCACCAACTGCCCATTGGGAACTCCCAGACCCGTGCAGGCATCCCAGGCTGTCCCGGCTGCGTAACCTTTCCGGCCTTTCGTAGTCTTGTTATCACCTTGTGTAATGTCGCGGAAGGCGTTGGGATGAGCATAGAGCACCGGATGAATGAACCCCACCGAGCGACCCAGTTGCTGATTAATGAGGGCAATTAAACCCGCCATCAGGGGCGCAACAGCACTCGTACCACCAATTACAAACGTTTGCCCATCCACCCGGACTGTATAGCCTGTGGCGGGGTCGGCAACGGCTGCTACGTCGGGTACGCCCCGCCCCACATGCATCCCGTCATTGACCGATTTAGGCACCCTGCTTCCCTGCTGATACGTAGGTAGGGCAAAAACGTCACTGATGCCCCCACCCGTTGCACTTGTGTTGCTTTCGTGCCAAACCACCTCGCTCTTGACTGTGTTGCCGTTGGCCGTAAGTTTGGTGCCGCCACAAGCCAGCACAAACGGACTGGATGAGGGGAAATCGACATGTGCCAGGCCGTCACCCACGCCGTCGTCCGACCCCGTATCGCCCGCGGCTGCGCATACCGTAACACCCAGCGCAGCCGCTGCCTGAAACGCCTGGTTGAACGAGGTCAATGCCTGGGATGTCCAGTTTTTTTCAGCGGCTCCCCAGCTAATCGAAATAACGGATGGTTTGTTTTGGGTGTCGTGCAGGGCCGTTGTGATGGCATCCAGAAATCCTTTGTCTGTATTGGGCGCAAAATACACCACGATTTTGGCCGCTGGGGCAATGGCTCCGGCCACTTCGATGTCGAGCATAACTTCGCCGTCAGCTCCATCGGGTGTACTGGGGCTATTGGTTCCACCGTCTACCAGCACAGCCTTTACCGACGGTGCTTTCAGCCCCAGGCTTTTGAAATAGGCATTAATGTCAGCCTGGCGAAAGCCTCCGCCTAACTCAATGATGGCAATACACTGGCCTTTGCCCGTTACGCCCGTTGGAAAATTATATAAACTCGCCAACTGGGGTGGAGTAAACGCATTGCTGACGGCCCTGGCCCTGACAATACTTCCCTTTTTCGACTGTAAATACTGAAAGTGGGTGTTGGCTACCGGGCGGCTGTCTAAACCAAATATGCCTTCAATTAAATCTGCCAGTTCGCCCGGTACGTTAATGAAACCGCTGCGACCCCGAAATACCTGGCCGTGGGTGTCGCGGTAGTTGGTTAGTTCAACCCCAAAGGCTTCAGTCATGTTGGCAACCGTTCCCTGCAGGATCACGCTACGTCGTTCGGCACTGCTCACCACAACATGCAGACCTCTGGCATGGGCAAACTCTTCAACCTGCCGTAAGGAGGCAGTTTCTGCCCCATACAGGCGACCATAACTGGCCCGCGTTACTGGCTTATCGACAACGACGTCGCTACTTACCAGCGCACTGAGGGGCTGTTTCCGTCGAATCCGGACGGTAACCTCAACGGCATCGTCAGGTTTAAGTGTATCGAGTCTGGTACCAGCGGGTAGCGTTTTTTGGCTGCCGGGCAGTGGTACGAAGGTATCAAAACGGGCCATAGCTGAAATAGATTAGCGGTCGAGGAGCGAAAGATACGTTGCTTTAAGCCTGCGCTATCCAAACAACGCGTAGCAGCTATTGATGGTTACGGTAAAAACT
>JAQBNX010000232.1 GCA_028288385.1 Spirosoma sp. | reverse complement strand
ACGAATTAACCCCCGACGGACTAAAAAATGCAATGATATCGTAACTCTCGATAGCCAGATCTGACAAGTCTGTTGGAACGGTTTCATACATGACCGCTTCTGTCAGGTGCAGGCTGCTGGTGTCCATGAACTCAGGAATATCGTTACCACGGATGTTGGAACACGGAAACAGGAATTTCTCTGTTTTGTGTTTCTTGATCAGGTCGAATAGTTCCGTTGCCGTTTTGGTCCCGTTAAAGATTTTTCGCTTCCGAATAACAATGTACTTCTGGAGGTAATTGGCCGTTTGTTCCGATATACAGAAATACTTCATGTCAGCGGGCACTTCGATCCGGCCTTCCTGACAAATTCGGAAAAAGTGGTCGATGGCATTCCGACTGGTGAAAATAATGGCAGTATGGGCCAATATATTGATTTTCTGACGACGGAAATCCCGGAATGCTACGCCCTCAATCTTAATAAACGCCCTAAAATCAATTTGAAGGTTATACTTGTCTACTAAATCAAAGTAAGGAGACTTTTCGTCGGCAGGGCGGGATTGAGTTATTAACAGTCGGTTGACCTTTGTCAGCCGGTTATCGGCCGATTGCATACTTGTATTGTTCATTGAATCTTCTGTACTCGTTTCAATGGTCTGTTTATTGGCTGTGTTTCGGCAACGGCTTCTGACAACCACACTTATCAAAGAGCAAAGCGCAAACCAATGATAAGCGGAATCAATTCAACGATACAAAGGTACGAAAATAAATAAAGATTTTTGATAGGCTCAATGCTTCGAATGACCAAATAGAGCAGGGCTAAACGGGCCGTGTAGAATGCAATAATGGGTGTTAAAAGTAAGCTCTGGGTCCAGACCAGGGTTGGCGTATTGTAGGCGATAACCGCTACTAACAAAGTCATTGCCGTAAAAAACAGCATTGAGGACTGCAGCAGTTTAAAAAAATGAACGTTAATACTATCCTGCATTTTGTACAATCCGCCCAGCACTTCTAACAAGACATATTTACCCATACGCGCTATAAAAGTCCCGGTCCCAAGCAGCAGGAATGATCGGGCTAACGATCCAAATGTTTGTTCGCCTAGTACCGACCTGGACGTAAAAACAGCTATGTCGTGGCTTTGCACAAGCAGCATTAAATAAGCAAGTACCAGACTCAGGTTAATGGTAAATAAAATGTTGATACTGCTTAAAGGCCGGCCGATCAGAAAGGATTCTTCCTGAGCACGTAATGACAAGAGATCGCGCAGGCTGTAGAATCGCAGAAAAGCCCGGTGATGTACACTAAACAGGAAGGCATGGGTTGCCAGCAGAACGAGCAGGCCGATTCCTAAAAAACTGGTGTAGGCCGACATCTGACGGGGGTGCAGACTCAGGCTATCGTCTCGGAGCATAACGGTTTTTTGCGTAGTCGACTTAGGATAGCCAATAAAAAGTTGCCGGTCGTTGAGGCCGGGAGCACCGTATAGTGTGAGAAAAATTTCGGGTTGTCGGTAAACCCGGAACAAACTGTCGATGCTAAGCACCTGCCAAGTGCCGCCCCTAAGTTTTTGTTTCAGAGCCGCATTGACAAACAAGTATCCGTCCTGCCGGGTCCGGATGAGTAGCTGGTAGTGGCGGTTACTTTCGAGGTCTATGTAGGCACTCAGGGCCGTCTTATCGGCATGCTGTTCAACGATGTAGGGAACGTAGGCTTTTTCGGCCTCGTCATATACCAGAAAATCGTCGTTAAAGTCGTGAACAGGGTAGTACCGGCTCTCCGGGCCAATACCAATCATACGTGGTTGACCGTCAGCGAAAGAAAAGAAAACGAGCAAAACAACAAACGAGCGACAGCGTGCTAGCCAGGTCAGGGAATTTCCCCAGTTTAGGCACCACACGCTGTCGCTCGTTCGCTCGTTCATTCCGCTTCGGCGTTCCGAATCGATCCTTTATTTGCCCAGTGCTTTCAGCATTGTGTCGCCGATGAGCGCGGGTGATTCGACGACATGGATACCGCACTCCCGCATAATAGCCATTTTGGCCGCTGCAGTATCATCGGCTCCACCAACGATTGCCCCGGCGTGCCCCATCCGACGACCTTTTGGGGCGGTCTGACCGGCAATAAATCCCACTACGGGCTTGCGATTTCCATCGGCTTTTATCCAGTGGGCGGCTTCTGCTTCCATTCCCCCGCCAATTTCACCAATCATAACAATGGCTTCTGTGTCGGGGTCGTTCATGAGCAGTTCAACCGCCTGTTTTGTGGTTGTACCAATAATTGGGTCACCCCCAATGCCAATGGCGGTGCTTTGACCGAGCCCAGCTTTCGTCAACTGATCGACCGCTTCATAGGTCAGTGTGCCTGATTTTGAAACGATACCAATCGTGCCTTTCTTGAAAATAAAGCCCGGCATGATGCCTACCTTACATTCCTCGGCTGTCATGACGCCCGGGCAGTTAGGTCCAATCAGTCTCACTTCCTTATCGCTGAGGTAGTTTTTGACCGCAATCATGTCGGCAGTTGGAATACCTTCGGTAATGCAGATGATAACGGCAATACCAGCTTCGGCGGCTTCCATGATGGCATCGGCGGCAAAGGCAGGAGGCACAAAAATAATCGATACGTTAGCTCCGGCTTTGTCAACGGCTTCCTGAACGGTGTTGAACACGGGTCGGTCGAGATGCATTTGTCCTCCCTTTCCGGGTGTTACGCCCCCAACGACACTAGTGCCGTATTCGATCATCTGCTGAGCGTGAAAACTGCCCTCCGAGCCGGTAAAGCCCTGGACGATAACTTTAGAGTCTTTGTTTACTAAAACAGACATGACGGTTTGTGAATCGTTGGCAATGCAGTTAATTTCCGGGGCGGAGGATGTCAGATAGAAGATGCTGTGCGTTAACCAAACACCCTTGGATGCGGTTACGTTATCCAACGTCTTTGATGGAACGTCCCACGCCTTTGGGTGGCAAAAGTAGCCGAATCTTCGTAAACTACGTGATGATTTTTTCGCACATTCTGTCTGGTTCCATTCTGGCCGGGGCGGGTATTGGAGTGTTCTGGCATTATTTCGGCCGTATTTCTTTGTTTAACCGGTTGCTGTGGGGTTTCTTTCTGCTGACAATCTCACTAGCTGCCCTGATCGGCATCATAGAATATGCTGGCAGTGAGCAACTCGAACCCCTCCACCGGTCAATGATTGTACTGTCCGACAGTTTAGGCGTTGTCTGCGTCGTAACGGCAGTTTACGCCCTGCTCAACCATCGGACCCTAACGCTGGCAAGCTTTGTCTCGACGGTCATTTTTGGGTTACTGCTGTTTGTCGGTTTACTCTTGCCCGATGTCCGTGTTTTCACGCCCATCGTACCATCGATGGGTATTCTGGTGTTGATGCTGCTGGCTGTTCTTGCCCTGCTGCAACGTAATAAACGAGGTCTCTGGGTAGTGCTGGCCGCGATGATGATGGGGTTGGCTACCAAAGCCAGTTCTTTCGATGGGTATATCCACCCCACCGATTTTTATCACTACGCCAACGCGCTGGCTCTGTGGTTTTTTGGTAAAGCGGCCCAAAGTAATAACCAATGGGCTACTCGCTGAGTTTGATAGCGACTGGTAGTGACCAGCCAGCCCTCCGACGTCCCGACTGGCGACAACTCAACGATGGTAAATTTATTAGAATTAGCACAAGACCCGGTAGAAACCGCCAAAGCGGCTAAGCTGCGTTACATGACCGATACGATGCCTGGTATTAGCCGCCAGCGAACCGGTGATCAGTTTAGCTATTTAGATCCGCAGGGCAAGCCTATTGACGATGAGGCTACGCTGACACGCATACGTAGTATGGCGCTTCCCCCGGCATGGGAAAAGGTGTGGATTTGCCCCAAACCCAATGGGCATCTGCAGGCAACAGGCATCGACACTAAAAATCGTAAGCAGTACCGCTATCACGCTAACTGGAACGCCATTCGGAGTGAAACTAAATTTTTCCGTATGGTCGCTTTTGGGCAGAGTCTGCCTTTGCTGCGGGCACGGTTAGACAAAGACCTGAACCGCCGGGAACTGACGCGCGAAAAAGTGATGGCCATTGCCCTGAGTGTGATGGAGCAGACGCTGATTCGGGTTGGCAACGCAGCCTATGAAAAAGAATATGGCTCTTATGGCCTGACCACCCTTAAAGACCGGCACGTAAAAGCCGAAGGCAACGAGGTGCGGTTCAGTTTCAAAGGAAAAAAAGGAATTTATCACGACATTACGTTACACGATCGGCGATTGGCTAAGTTGGTAAAAGCCTGTCGTAACATTCCGGGAAAGGAGTTGTTTCAATACTTTGACGAGTCTGGAAACCGGTCATCCATCGACTCGGGCATGGTTAATGAGTACCTGAAAGAAACTATGGGCAGCGATTTCTCGGCAAAGGATTTCAGAACCTGGGCCGGAACTGTCAATGCGCTGCGGCTACTTGTTGAACTGGAGCCGTGTGATTCTGAAAAAGAATTAAAGAAAAATGTGAATACCGTCCTGGACGACGTATCACACACCCTAGGCAATACGCGCCTGGTTTGTCGTAAACACTACGTTCACCCTCAGATATTGGAGGCTTACGAGTGCCAGGATTTGAATCCATACATCAAGCAGAAGGCCCGCTTCCGCAAAACCAGCCCACACGGGTTAGACGGGGTTGAAAAACTCCTGCTAAAATTTCTAAATGATCAGGTAAAGCATGTAGCTAAAAGCTCAGTTAGTAACTGAGCAAACGAGGTGTAGGCGGGTACCCAGTAAAAACA
>JAQBNX010000214.1 GCA_028288385.1 Spirosoma sp. | reverse complement strand
TTCTCTTATTTCAACTGTTCATTAATTCAGGCACAGCCGGTTAACGTATTAACCGCTCAGGAGAAAAAAGACGGATGGGCGCTGCTGTTCAACGGCCACGACATGGCCGGCTGGCATACCTACGGCGGCAAGGGCGTCGGAGCAGCCTGGCGGGTCGAACAGGGTGCAATTCATTTATTCGTGCCCCGCCGAGTCGGCAACAAGGCAGAAAACGGGGGCGATTTGGCCACGGATGCTCAGTTCTCGGGTGATTTTGAATTCAAAGCCGATTGGAAAGTGGAACGCCTGACCAACAGCGGCATTTTTTTCTTTGTGCAGGAGACGCCCGCATATAAAAACATTTATGATACCGGCCTCGAACTTCAGGTGCTTGACAATGCCATTTATGAAGGCGCTGATGAGAATAAACACCGGGCGGGCGATTTTTTCAGCGTTGCTAATGCACGGGTCCGTGAAGTAAACCCGGTTGGCTCCTGGAACCAGGTGCACCAGGTGCTTAAAAAGAACAAACTGACTGTCACACTGAATGGATTTACCATTCATGAACACGATCTGAATAGCCCCGAATGGAAGCAGCGCGTAGCAGCCAGCAAACTAAAGGATGCGCCCATTGGCAAAGGCCAGTTCATGGGCCGTATTGGTTTGCAGGATTGGGGAAGTCCTGTCTGGTTTCGAAACGTCAAGATTCGGCGGTTGTAGTGATTTTAATAACAGAAGACAAAGAAAACGCCGGACGGTTGCGAACGTCCGGCGTTTTCTTTATTGCTCTCCAGGGAATAAGTAAGTCATCTTATTTCATTACCTCTACCGTATTTAGTTCCGGCCCTCCGCCATGGTTGGCCGAACCAGCAACGATATAGATATTTCCGTTATAGACAACGGCTTGCGTTCCATGCCGACCCTGTTTCATTCTTGGCCCCGCAGTCCATTTTTTGGTTTTTGGGTCGAGGGCTTCGGCTTCGTTGTGGGCCAGTAATTGCACAGTTTCGCCCCCCATGATCCAGACCTTACCTCCCTGCGTTACGGCCGTAGCACCGGCCCGCTGGGTTGGAATATTCGACGTAGCGGGCAACGTTTCCCACCGACCGGTTTTAAAATCATACACATCCACCTCGGCAATAGTCGTTTCCAGCACTTTGTTGATGCGGGCTGTTGAGTTGCGGCCACCTGCCAGATACATTTTATCGCCCACCACAGCGGCTGTGATGTGGTCACGGGTGCGGGGTGCATCGGTCAGGCGTTTCCAGGTGTCTGTTTTAGGGTCATACTCATCCAGCCACGCCACATGACCGTCGTAATGGCCGTCGATGATCCCACAGGCCATATAGATTTTATTATTGTAGACGACCACCGCTGCTGAACCCCGCAGGCGCTCCTTTGGAATTTCTGGTCCGGTGCGCCATTTCCCTTCTTTTGGGCTGTAGATATAAATATTCGGTATCGGCGTTTCGTGGGGATACTTCCCCTGAAAGGCTCCCATCACGTATAGCTCACCGTTGTAGGTGATGGCCTGAAAATGGTTCATCTCCAGGGGTGGTGTAGGAAGCGTCTGCCAGACCAGCGTTTTCAGGTTGAGCGCTTCCAGTGGTTTCATGCCCCGCCCCCCCACAGCATACAAGCTATCGCCGATGAGCGTAGCGGCATTTTCGTGCCGGGTCGAACAGGCGTTCTGGGTAACAACGGGTTGCCAGGTCTGGGCTTGTGCCGTTAGGCTGACTAGCAAACCCAGGGAGCCAAAAATTTGACGTTTCAGAAGAATCATATCAAAGTAAGTAATCAAGATACATTGGGTGATTGCAGTGACATAACGCCTGGTATAACGCTTCAACAATGGTCTGTTTGGAGAAAAGGCTATTGTAGTTAGTAGCCTACTGTTGCCGGATCAACTCTATCACTAATCCGGGAATCGGCGTGTTCAGTATAATATGCCCATACCCTCCTGCCACTTCCTGAACACGTCGATGTAGGTCCGGTGTTTCAGCGGGTCCGGCTCAAACGTACCGCTAAACGTTACCCGCTCGGCCGCTTCGTCTAACGAGGCAACCAGCCCAACGGCTTTCATCGTTAGCAGGATAGCGCCCATGGAGCCGCTTTCGTTACTGGCGTTCAGCCGCACCGGAATCCCCGCCATATCGGCCAGCATCTGCACCCAAAATGTCGACTGCGCAAACCCGCCGTTGGCATGGATTACCCGCGCCGGACCGGTGTATTCGACCAGAAGTTGATTGATACTGAGCAGATTGAGCAGTACGCCTTCCAACGCTGCCCGGGCAAAGTGAGCCTGTGTGTGCAGCCAGTCGACGTGCAGGTAAGCCCCGCGCACAGCGGCATTCCAGAGTGGAGCGCGTTCGCCCTGTAGATAAGGCATGAACAGCAGCCCATCGCAACCGGCTGGCGCCGTTTCAGCTTCGGTCAACAAGTCTTTTGTATCGAGCCGCGTCAGTTTCTCCGACACCCATTCGAGCACGTTTCCCCCATTGTTAGTGGGCCCACCCACTACGTAGTGGTCATCGTCCAGAATATAGCAGAACAAACGCCCCTGGCTATCGCGTAGGGGTTCCCGAACGGTCTGCCTGATGGCTCCACTGGTGCCAATAGTGAGCGTGGCCGTAGCGGGTTTGATGGCTCCGGCGCCAAGATTGGCCAAACAGCCGTCCGAGGCTCCAATCAGCAGCGTCACAGCTGCGGTCAGTCCTGTACCGGCGGTATCCAGAGAAGGTTGATACGTGCGCTGATACGTTGTTGGAACGGGTAAAGCCAATTGCTCAGGGCGGACGCCTGCATAGTCCATGGCCCGCTTGCTCCATTGTTTTTTACCCGCATCGAATAGTCCCGTAGCACTCGCAATGGAATAATCAATCTCGAATGAACCCGTTAGTTTACGCCATAGAAACTCTTTTACAGAACCGAAGTGGGCCGTTCGGCGCAGCAAACGGGGGTCATGCTCGCGGAGCCAAGCCAGTTTGCAGAGCGGTATCATGGGGTGAATGGGCGTACCGGTTTCTTCATGAATCGCTTTGCCCAGGTCGGCCTGCTGAGTACGTAGTGCCGTTGCCTGAGCCTCGGCCCGGTTGTCGGACCACAGAATAACATTGCCAAGGGGGCTGCCGGTGGCGTCCATTGCCAGCAGGCTATGCATGGCCGTGCTGAAGGCAACGTGGGTGATTGTGTGGCCAGCCATGGTCACCTCCTTGGTCACTTCGGCCATAACCTGCACAAACGCCGACCATATTTCGGCCGGGTCCTGCTCGGCATAGCCGGGTTCGGGATTAAGCGTGGTGACAGGAGCCGACGCATGAGCGATAATCTGGCTAAGGTCATTGGGGGTGAGGGCAAGGGCTTTGACATTGGTTGTGCCAACGTCGACCCCAACGAAACAGGTCATAGGATGGTGAGCAATGGGAACTCTACGTCCCGGACGCAAATTTGGGGTTATATTTGTGGAAAGATAGCGATTATGTCATTTTTCCGCCCGACGGCCATTGGGCTACTGGGATTATACCTGCTGATAGCCTGTCAGTCGACCTCGTCGAGAGATACACCCGAAACACCCACGATTCCTCTTCCTACTCAACTCACTGGCCAACAGATTAGCCAGCAGTATTGTGCTAGTTGCCACTTGTATCCAGTGCCGGCCCTGCTCGACAAAGCAACCTGGCAGCAGGGCGTATTGCCCCAGATGGCGCTACGAATGGGCTTGTCGGACAAGCAAATGAACGTGCTGACCAGTTTAAGCAACACAGACGAAATGGCCAGGGTCATAGCAGCCAACGTCTTACCCGAAACCCCCACGATCAACCCCACCGACTGGCAAAAGATTGTCCACTTTTACACGACCAACGCTCCCGACAAACCACTGCCCCAACCGGCTCATGCCGCGCTGCAAGCTACATTACCCCTGTTTAGGGCGCAGCAATCAACGGAGGCTATTGATGGATTTGTGACCTTGCTGACGTATGACTCCCTGACCAACCGCATCTGGGTGGGTGATGCACGCAGTCAGGTTTACGCCCTCAATAGGCAGCTGCGCCGGGTCGACTCACTGCGCTTCAGCAGCCCACCCACTGATCGGCACACCAACGCCGATGGCAGCACCGACTGGCTACTGGTTGGCATGCTCAATCCCAATGACCGGCAAACGGGTACGTGGGCTCATCAGGACAAAAACAGCCCGGCGCCAGTTACCCAGTTACAGAGACTTGAGCGGCCCGTGCAAGCAACCGTGGCCGATCTGAACCGCGATGGACGCCAGGACGTAGTGGTTTGCCAGTTTGGGCATTACGTGGGCAAACTAACGTGGCACGAACGCTTACCGCAACCGGGTGCCAACGGCGAAACCTACCGGGAACACATACTTGACAGTGTACCTGGCGCCAGGCTCACCATCGTGCGCGATGTGGATAACGACGGCTGGCCCGACGTAATGGCGTTGCTTACGCAGGGCGACGAGCAAGTGGCGTTGTATCGTAACCTCCGTAATGGCTCTTTCCGGAAAGAAACCCTGCTTAGGTTTCCATCAGTTTACGGCTCCAGTTATCTCGAACTCATCGATATGAATCAGGATGGTGCTCCCGATCTGGTGTACACCAATGGCGACAACGCCGATTACTCACCCATTCTGAAAAACTATCACGGCGTCCGGATTTTCCTGAATGACGGACACTTCCGGTTTCGGCAGGCTTGGTTTTATCCCATGCATGGTGCTACGCAAACGGTAGTCCGGGATTTTGATCAGGATGGCGATCCCGACGTAGCGGCTATTGCTCACTTCCCGGACTTTTCGGAGCGGCCCTACGCTGGATTCGTGTATTTTGAAAACAACGGCAATCTGACGTTTACGCCCCGCACGTTCCCCATGGCTAATAGGGGTCGCTGGCTACGAATGACTACCGGCGATTTCGACCAGGATGGAGACGATGATATTCTGCTCGGGTCTTTTTTCAAGCCTGTCTCACCCGTTCATGCTGAAATAATGACGTACTGGCGAAAACCAGGAGCCGGAGTGATGCTACTGGAAAATACGTTAAAATAGTTATTGGTGTCAGATTTTAGACGATGACACCAATAACCTTTCGGCAAATTACGGTACGTATGTTTCGAGCACCGTCATCGCACCATCGGCCGAGTCCATATCGGGTACAAGCGTTACGTTGCTGACTGAGGCTGGAATCAAGGCACACTCACCCATTTTAAGCGGTACGCTGTAGCCTCCCGAGGTGTTGACCGTCAGCCCACCTGATACGCAGATAAGAACTACAAACGAGTCCAGGTGCGTGTAGTCATGTTCTACCTCCTGGTTAAAATTCAGCACGTTGGTAACAAAGTAGTCGCTGACTACGGCGTTGGCACTTTGGTTTAGTTTTTGTTCGTATGTCGTCTTATACGCATCGTAGTGATGGTAATCGATGGCGTCAACGGCCAGGTCGGTGTGGAGTTCGCGCTTTTGACCAGTAGTGGCATCTACCCGCTCAAAGTCATAAATGCGATACGTAGTGTCTGAAGTTTGCTGAATTTCTGCCAGCAACAGGCCTTTCCCAATGTAGTGAACGCGACCAGCAGGCAGAAAAAAAACGTCCCCAGACTGGACGGGTTCAATGTTCAGGAGGTCCTGGATTGTGTTGTCGGCTACGGCCTTAACGTACTCCTCTTTTGTTAACTCACGCTTAAAACCAGAATTGAGTTTTGCGCCTTCGTCGGCCTGAATAATGTACCACATCTCGGTTTTGCCGAAACCCACGCCCCGTTGTTTAGCCAGTTCGTCGTTTGGGTGAACCTGAATGGAGAGGTCGTCATTCGCATCAATGAATTTGATGAGCAGCGGAAAGCGGTCGCCATATTGTTCGTACACATGGTTACCTACCAACTCGCCTTTGTACTGCGCGACCAGTTCCCGCAGCGACTTGCCCTGCAAACTACCCTCTTTAACCACCGATACGTTGCCTTCGACGTCGGACACTTCCCACGTTTCGCCACAGTTGGGCAGGGGGCGGTCCGGCGGTCCGGAAAAGTCTTTACCAAGGACGGTTTTTATCTTCTGACCACCCCAAATTTTATCTTTAAAAATGGGCTCAAATGTGAGTGGGTAGAGCATAAATTGTAGTGTATTGTCTTCTTATAATTGCTCAATAAGGGCAAAGAAAAGCCTTTTTTGGTCTGATTTCTAAAAACTACCCTTACTCAGTGGTGTTGAGGGCAATATATTGCCTATTATACTTGGGGAAAACCTTATTTCCCTTCCTGCTCCGATGCCCTATAGACACCTACCTCGGCCAACTGCACCGGACCATTGGCGTTGGTAACCGTAAGCCGAATGCGCGACGCCCGTATTGCCGGAAACCGCAGCAGCCGTTTGTAGCCGACCGTTGCAAAGGATTGGAGTGGCTGCCAGTCGGTACCAGACCATACATCAACCCGGCCAGCAACAATACGCTGGCCATTGGCAATGTTTTCCTGAATCATGATCCGGTCAAAGGTCTGTTCAGCGTCGAGGTCGATGGTCAGAGGCTGCGTGGCCGCCAGCGGCACAAACGTGCTCAGTTGCTTATCGGTGAGTTTCGGATTCTTCGCTACCCGATTCGTCTTAAATGACTCGTCCAGAATCTGCCGAAACGATTTCAGACTCATCATGTCCGGTTCCGACAGCAGTCCATCCCGGTTAGGAGGTACGTTGAGCAGCAACAGAC
>JAQBNX010000212.1 GCA_028288385.1 Spirosoma sp. | reverse complement strand
TGTAAATTTACCCGGGATGGTGCGCCCGCCCTATTGCCCGGTGCCATTACGCCCGGAGTGGATGCTCCTGGAGTGGATGCTCCTGGAGTGGATGCGGTGGGAATTCCATTGTTCTGCGCGTACGTTGCCGATAAACCGGTCGTAAGTAAGAGGGCCGCTGTAGCCCACATCTGTTTCCACGCCACTTGCATACTCATACTATTTGATGGTTCAATGTTACAAACTTACCTTCGGCCTCGCTACCGTTTTAGGATAAACGGCGCAAATCCATCATGTTTCTCCTTTATAATTCGAATATACTACAGGATACCGATTATCAGATTTTCGCCAATGACCGTGCATTTCAGTACGGCGACGGCCTGTTCGAGACAATACGTTATGAGCAAAGTCAGGTCTGGTTCTGGCCTGATCACTACGCCCGCCTAACGGCCGGTATGAAGGCGCTCCATCTCACCCTTCCTGATAACCTAAGCGAAGCATCTACCTATCAGCACATTACTGATTTACTGCGGACCAATGAGCTGACTGGCCAACCCGCCCGGATAAAGATTCAGGTATGGCGGCAAACCGGTGGATTGTATACGCCCACAACAAACTACGCCAATATTCTCATAACCGCTCAGCCAGGAGGACCTTTTGCCATAACGGAGCGGGCTATTGTCGGCATTCTCGAAGCCATTCGACTCCATGTTTCTCCTTATTCGGCGTTCAAAACCCTTAGTTCACTTCCCTATGTAATGGCGGGCATCGCCAAAAAAGAACGTGGCCTTGATGACGTTATCCTGCTGAACGTCAATCCGGAAGACTACCTTGCCGAATGCCTAGCCTCCAATCTTTTCTGGTTCGATAAAGGCGTGCTCTATACCCCCGACATCGAAACAGGCTGCGTGGATGGCATCATGCGGCAGCAGATTCTCCGTAAGGCCAAGACGGTTGGGCAATCGGTCAACATCGGCTTTCATCGACTTGCCAGCCTATCATCTGCCGAAGCCGTTTTTTGCTGCAACGTCAATGGTATTCAGTGGATTCGCTCAATCGAAGGCATCGGCCTATACCCCGCCGGCCACGACCGGGCTAGTTCCCTCTTTACAGGACTGCTGTAGCGGGTTCCAGCCAGCCATCTTTCAACCGCACCACGCGCGAGCCATACTCAGCATTCAGTTCAGAATGGGTTACCTGCACCAGGGTGACGCCGTCTTTCTGGTTTAGTTCGCGAAACAGTTCCATAATGTCGCGGGCCTGGTCGGAATGCAGATTACCCGTGGGTTCGTCAGCAAAGATCACACTTGGCTCTGCCGCCAGCGCCCGCGCAATACCCACCAACTGCTGCTGCCCACCGGACAACTGCGAGGGGAACAGGTCTTTTTTAGCCACGATGTTAAATCGGTCTAGCAGTTCGGCTACGCGGCTTTTTCGGGCCGACCCACCTACCCCTTTGTAAAGCAGGGGCGTTTCGATGTTTTCGTACACCGTTAGTTCGTCGATAAGGTGATAGGCCTGAAAGACGAAGCCAATCTGCGTGCGGTGGAGTTCAGTACGTCGTTTTTCACTTAGTTTTTGAACGGGTTGATCTTCAAACCGGTATTCGCCTTCGGAAGGTTCTTCGAGCAGCCCCAGGATGTGCAGCAGCGTGGACTTTCCCGATCCTGACGGCCCCATGATGGACACGAACTCGCCCTGCCTGATGTCGAGGTCGATATTTCGCAGGACATAAGCCCGACCAAAACCAGCGGGGTAGTATTTCGATACGTTGCGGAGTTGAATCATAATTGGTTATTTTTGGGAATGAAGCCGTTTCCTTCAAAGCACATCAGACAAGGTTCGTAATTAACTGTATTTATAAGAAGCGTTTAGCGCTAAGGTGAAAAATAAACCTACGCACTTTAAGGATATCAAGCGCCGTGCCATCTTTGACTTTTACCTGACTATCAGCTTATTATTGGCAACAAAACGTTCTAGTCCCGTCCGATAGCGGACAACAAACACCCTGAAACCGGACACTTTTTAATCAGCTTATGCAACGTTAACATTATCATTCACATCTTCTTAAAAAACCATTCCCACATCACCATTATGAAAACACTTGCTCTCCTACTGATTCTGTTCACGTCGACGCTGGCTACGGCCGACCGTGATGCAAAAAAAGACCGCGCCATTTCATCATTCAATGCGTTGAGTGTCAACAGTGGCATTGAGGTATACCTCACCCAGGGTAATGCCGAAAAGCTAACCATTGAAACGAAAGGCATTGACGATGCAGACGTAAAGAGCGAAGTGCGGAACGGCGTCCTGAAGCTTTACATCGACCGAAAGGGCATGAACTGGAGTTTGGGCCGCAACACCTATGTAAAAGCCTACCTCACGTTCAGACAGTTAACTAATCTGCAGGCCGGGGGCGGCTCCAATGTGTTTGGGCAGGGGTCGTTCTCGTTCAATGATCTGAACATCGAGGCATCAGGCGGCTCCAATGTAACGGTAACGCTCAAAGCCAACAAGTTAAACGCTTCGGCGTCAGGCGGAGCCGATCTGAAAATAGAAGGGTCGGCACGGACACTCAATGCCGAAGGCTCCGGCGGGTCCGATCTGGACGCCCGTAAACTGACGGTAGATATATGCAATGCCAATTCATCGGGCGGGTCGGATGTATATGTCAACGCGACGCGCGAACTAAGCATGAGAGCGTCGGGTGGGTCAGATATTTATTACTATGGCTCGGCCAACGTAGTCGCCAAAAGTGAATCGGGCGGGTCGGATATCACGCACAAGAATTAAAGAGTGAATGAGCGAAAGAGTGAAAGAGTGATTGAATAAATTTGTCGCTCTTTCACTCTATTACGCTTTCGCTCTGTTGACACCCACTATTGGCATCCTCGGCGGAGGACAGCTTGGCCTTATGCTCCTGCAGGCGGCCGTTGACTGGAACCTCCGCATTCACATTCTGGACCCCGACGCAGAAGCACCCTGCCGTACCCTGTGTTCCCAATTTACGCAGGGTGCGCTCACCGACTTTGACACGGTTTATCAATTTGGGCAGCACGTCGATGTCATCACCATTGAGATTGAGCGGGTCAATGTTGAAGCCCTCGAAGCCCTCGAACGCGAAGGAAAGCGCGTTTTTCCGCAGCCATCGGCCATCCGCATTATCCAGGACAAGCGGTTGCAAAAACAGTTTTACCGCGACCACCACCTGCCCACTGCCGATTTCGTCCTGACCGAGAACCGGGCTGACGTCGCGTTAGTGGAAATCCATCAACCTGATTTCTTTCCTGCGTTTCATAAACTGGGCCGCGATGGGTACGATGGCCGGGGCGTTCAGCGCATTAGTTCCGTTGCCGATGTTGGAAAGGCCTTCGACGCGCCGGGCGTACTGGAACAGGTCATTGATTTTGAGAAAGAACTGGCCGTGATTGTAGCCCGCAACGAACGGGGCGATGTACAAACGTTCCCCACCGTGGAGATGGTGTTCCACCCCGAACTTAACTTAGTCGACTATCTGTTTGCTCCCGCCCAGATCCCGGAGGCAATTGAGCGCCAGGCACAGGCCATTGCCCGCCAAACAGCCGACGCGTTTGGTATTGTAGGG
>JAQBNX010000196.1 GCA_028288385.1 Spirosoma sp. | reverse complement strand
CATAGGACTCGTAGAGGTTCAGGGCCGTATTGTCTTCTAACCCCAGCTTGTTGACATCGTTGGTAAAGTTATCGCGAATCGTCAGCAGGTTTTTATTGTTTATCTGCCAGTCGATTCGGGCAAAGGCTGCATTGGAACTTCGGGCTTTGTCAAACGTACCATACTGGGGTGTATTGGCCGTGCCATACTGGTTGCGGGCTATGCTCACGAACCGATCGAGCGTGGTTCTGGTCACGTTGAAGCGGGTTTCGTCGGTTGGAGTCTGCACGTCCGCAATAATGAGTGGGCGCGAGTCCTGCTGATGGTCCCAAACAAGGAAAAAGTGAAGTTTATCCTTGATGATGGGACCGCCCAGGGAAAAACCATATTGATGGGTGGCAAATTTATTGTTGCGTGGATTGCCCCGAATATCAAACTGGCTCGACAGCCAGTTGGCCCGGGTGTAATTGAATATGCTCCCGCTCAGTCGGTTGGTACCGGCCTTGGTTACGGCACTAACCGTACCACCACCACTACGTCCGTAGGTAACATCATATTGGTTGGTTACGACCTTGAACTCACGAACCGCTTCAATAGAAATGGAGTACGGAGCTCCGCTGCGGGAGGTAGTTGACCCGGCCGATGTTGGGTTCTTTGCATTCATCCCGTCGATGGTGTAGTTGGTCGACGAGCCCAGTTGCCCCGAAATATTACCTCCTCTGCTCAAGGGAGAAAGGTCCATCAGTGAGGTGAAGTTACGGCCATTGACCGGCAGGGAAGCAATTGACTTGGCCGAAATGGCTGTAGCAGCTCCCAGGTTCTCTACTTTGTTTTTCAGGCCCGATGCTACGACATCGACAACTTCAAGCGTTTGATCGCTCTCCTGCATACCGATGTTTACCCGAACGGCATCGCCCTGATTAAGGGCATACCCGGTTCTTTTTTGTTCCCCATAGCCAATAAACGTAACGCGTATAGTATACGGACCGCCCAGCGGTAATTCCTTGAATGAATAATCACCCTGCGCGTTGGTTACAGTTCCGGTGGTAAAACCGGTGGATTCATTCCTGACCTGAACCGTAGCTCCCGGCAACCCCGTTTGCTTATTGTCTAAAATAAGCCCAGAAATTGAGGCCTGGGTCGTTTGTGCGCTTGTTTTATGGTGAAAAAAACAAGTCAATAGCACGAATAGAAAAGTGACACGTAAATGGTTTTTCATGCAGCAGGGTTTGAAATTTACAGGTACAAAGAGAGTTAACGTAGTTTATGCAGGCATTACCCACCTATTATCAATTGATTATCATTAATAGTAATATTAAGCGATAAAAAGTAAAAAATCTAATGCTGCAAATATAAAAGTATAATCTATATATAATAGTACATATGATAGATTAAGCTAGGTTATCTGGTTTTGTCCTGTTTCAAATTTATAGCGTTACGTTGCCTGAATTTAATTACCAACGTAGGGCTGCTATACCGTTGGATGCTCCATCACTTGTGGATGGCTGAACATAGCGAAGCATAGCCAGCGAAAGCAAAAAACGCCGTCAGAATGAGCTTTTAGGTCATCTGACGGCGGCAAACAAAAAAGAGTTTTTGGCAATACGCCCTAGGTTGCCACAACTTTGGTTTTGATTCCTGCCCGCTGACCATCGGCCTGGCGGCCCAGCAGGTATACGTCAATCTCTGACTCGCCCACGCGAAACACCTGCCGCACGGTCAATTCATCTTCCAGCCGCTTCTTGAGTTGCCCAGATCGGGCGGTGCGGGCTTTTTCCTCGTCGTCATACCAGTCCTGCTCCGTGGTAATGGGAGCCCAGAATTCGGTCTCGGGCCTTTCCTCTACGTAAACTGAGGGCGGAAGCATAAGCCAGTCTTTGATTTGACTCACGGTTAACGGTTCGGGCTGATTGAGGTAGCAGGTAACCGGTTCAATGGGTTCGTCTGATTCGCTGGGGTAAAACAAATCAGCTAGCAGTGGGTTAATCTCGTCAGTAAACAGCGGCTTAATTTCGGCTGCCGTATCGCTACGTTTTGGTTCTTCGTTCGTCATAGAGAAGCGCTGGATTCGCGCTGAAATTAACCGATTTGTAGCGGCCATCAAAATTCATTTGGTGGCGGGCCGGCCAGTAACCAGCTTTTACCCGCTAAACCATTAAAACTTTAAGAACATGTTTGAAACCTTAATGAATTTAGTCCGGCAGCATGCTGGTCAGTCAGTCATCAACAACCCGGCCGTCCCCAACGATCAGAACGATACGGTCATGCAGACCGTTACCGGCAGCATTATGAATGGATTAGGCCAGCAGGCACAGGGCGGTGGTCTGGGAAGTTTGCTGGGCATGGCAACGGGCCAGGGTCAGGCCAGTGATATCGAAAACCACCCCACCACGCAGGGTGTTCAACAGCACGTGCAGCAGGACCTGATGAGCAAACTGGGCATTTCGCCCCAGGTAGCCATGTCCATCGCGGGTGCACTCGTTCCTGTGGTACTGAGTAAACTCATGCACAAAGCCAATGATCCGAACGATTCGAGTGTCGATGCGGGCAGTTTGCTGAGTGGATTAGGCGGTGGTGGTCAGGGTGGCGGCATTGGGGGCATGCTGGGCGGCTTATTAGGGGGTCGTTAAGAGACGGTTATACTACGTAATGAAGAAGGCAGGCCACACCGGTCTGCCTTCTTCATTACGTTTTGTGCCAATGGCTAAACCTGACACCTTTTTACACAGGCTTCCAAAGAAATCGCCATTCTGACCCATCTGGTTGGATTGTTCTGCCAATCTGACAGCAATTACGGGATTCTCCCTCACTGGCATCTGGATTGATAGAGGGATGATGTCTGTCAGGTTACTAGTGCAGCCAACAAAGAAACTAAACCATAATTCAATAGAGTGTTACCATGGGAAAAATAATTGGTATTGACTTAGGCACCACGAACTCGTGCGTAGCCGTGATGGAAGGCAACGAGCCGGTCG
>JAQBNX010000159.1 GCA_028288385.1 Spirosoma sp. | reverse complement strand
CATAGGCATCAAGCTCCCCTTTCGATTTGATAAACGTCGAGAACATGCGGTCTTTGTTGTCGTTATAATAATCGCGGGCCTGCTCAGGGGAGTGAACGGTAAGCATGATAAACGCATCGGCCTTGTGTTTACGGATAATCTGCTTAGTCATGGAGAAGGGAACATCTTTTCGATCCAGATTCAGTACCGTTTTTCCCCTTGCCCACTCAATGGCTTCATCCAGCGTAGGAATGCGGTGTTCAGTAATGTTGCCCTCCGAATCTTTGAGCCTGAGCTTTTTCAATTCTTCCCAGGTATAATCACCCAGTTTACCGGTACCGGTTGTGGTTCGGTCTAACGTAGCATCGTGCATAAGCACAATCACGCTGTCTTTGGTTAAACGAGGGTCAATTTCAAAAAAGGCCGGGGTGTGCTTCAGCGTATTTTCAAACGTAGCAATTGAGTTTTCGGGAAACCCGGTAACCATCCCGCCCCGGTGGCCACTGATGATGGGTGTTTTCTTAGCCGTCCATTTAAAAAAGCTATGAAGGTCCTGAACTGTCTTTATGGGCAGTCGATGCCCTGATTGAGCGTTAACAACTGGGGCAAAGCCGATGGTCAGCAGCATTGTTGCTATGCGGAAGTGGCTATTCAGGTTCATCGTATGTAAAGGTCTTCTGTTAGGTACATTCGTTAAAAAGTGCCTGCTTTATATCAACGGCAATTCAGTTTCAGGAGGCTAAACTCTCCGTCATCCTCTAAACTGAAGAGGGTCACCGAGGAGTTTTCCTGCATCAATTTCCGGTAATTTTTCAGGGGCATGCCCAGCTTCCAGGCCATATAAAACCGATTGACGGCATTATGGGCTACAACCAGGATCGTTCCTGACGTATGCGTTTTGAGTACGTCCCCAAAGAAATCCTCGACCCGGTTAATTACCTCCATAGCTGTCTCCCCGCTTCCTCCCGCCCGGGTATTGTCTGGAGCTTGGCACCAGTTGTCCCACATGGCCGCGTTTTCTGCGATAAATTGGTCTCTGGTTTTGCCTTCCCATTCGCCAAAGTCAGCTTCAATCAGCCGTTGGTCAATCTTGACTTCTTCTGGCCGTCCAGAAGCAATTTGAGCCGTCCGAAAAGCCCGCTGCAGGGGCGATGAGTAAATGGCATCAAAGGAAATCCCCTCTAACGCTTGAGCAGCCAGATGGGCCTGCTGAAGTCCTTTATCGGTTAAACCAATATCGGTAGCGCCACAGTAACGGTTTCCATCGGCATTCCAGACGGTTTCTCCATGACGGAGCAGATACACAGTCAGCATTGTTGTCGGTTAATTGATAAATTCTTTTTGGCGCAGGCTTTCAATAAAAGCTTCGTATCCACGGTCATACGCCTGCATCAGTTCTTTTGAAGGCTGTATCTCCTTCTCAATCTGCGTTAAGGCCTGAGCCGCTTGGGTCAACGAATTGAAATGCGTTTGGGAAGCGGCCAGAATAGCCGCACCAACCGCTCCCGTTACCTGAGCACATTTATAAACTGGTCGTTTCAAGACGTTGCTGCGAATGGTTAGCCAGGTATCACTGTTACTGGCTCCTCCAGCAGTATAAATAGCACTTACCCTTTCGCCCGACAGACTCTCGATCAGTTCGTAGGCGTAGCGTTCGATGTAAGCGACACCCTCCATGTTGGCGGTAAAAAGCTCGGCTGGCGACAGGCCATGCGGGGCAAAACCACGTGCTTTTGCTGAGATAAAGGGAAATCGCTCGCCTTCCTGTTGCAATGGATAAGCCACATACGACGTAGGAATCAACTTGGCAGCGGCTTTATTCAGTTCATCCAGATTATCTTTAAAACCGGCGGTTACCCAGTCGGCCCCAATATTACTAGCTCCCCCCGGCATCCAGTACCCTTCGGGGTGGCGATGGGAGTACAGCCGTCCCTGCGGGTCTTTCAGTTCCTGAGTCGTGACTCCTTTTACCACCAGCGTAGTACCAATGGTGGTGTTCCAATCGCCCGGACGAACGGCTCCCGACGCAATTTGCGAGGCACACCCGTCGGTCATTCCGGCCACTACGGCAATTTGGGGCAGGCCCAGTTCATTGGCCAGGTCGGGCTGCAAGGTTCCTATTGGCTTGCCCGACGGCACAACCGCCTGCATCCACTCCCGTTTGAGCGGAAGCTGTTCAAACAGGTAATCGGGCCAAATTTTGTTCCTGACATCATAGCCAGATTTCAGGGCATTGGTATAATCCGTTACGCTGAATTTACCGGAAAGCTTTCCACTTATGTAATCGGCGGCATGGACCCAGGTATGCAATTGCGCAGTTTGTTCAGGGAAATGGTTGACAAACCAAACGATCTTGGATAGCCCGCTGGATGCATTAAAGCCCGTATAACCCTCAGGATGGTATTGTTCAGCTATCGCCTTACAGTGTTTTCCTTCTGCCGCCGGTCGGGAATCGCTGTACATAAGAGCGTTATACAGCGGTTCATTACGTCTATCCAACGGAATTACCGTTCCGGATGTAGACGTTACCGCTATCGACTTCACTGCCTGCAGGCTGATGGTTGTTTTTGCCGACGTAAGCAGTGACTGTAAACAACGCCAGCAAGCCTCCCACCACTGCTGGGGCGACTGTTCCTCGCGTGAGCGGCTAGTCAGGGGAAAAACCTCTTCCCCACTACCCTGCACCGTACCGGTATCATCCAGCAAAATGACCCGTACTCCTTGCGTACCAACGTCAATTCCTATAAAGTAGGCACGCATCCGTTGATTGATTTAAA
>JAQBNX010000156.1 GCA_028288385.1 Spirosoma sp. | reverse complement strand
CAGTTGTGGCAAAACCAGCATTACGCATCACAGCGGCCACTACCTCACTGTCGGCAAAGTTCATCTGGCAGCCGTAACTCTCAATGTATAGTCGTTTTTTGCCTACCGCAACTTCCTCTTCGGATGTGCGTGGCAGGTCAATTGGGTCTTTGTCAGCAGGTTGAAGTATCGTTAATTCGAAGAAGCGTTCCATAAATGATGACGTAGACCCATTAAGGCCGATGTATTGGTTTCTGGCGAAATCGAATCATCTCATCGCCCGCTAGGTGAAGGTTAGCGCATTATAAAGAACAAATTTACAAAGAAAGGCCCAGAAACGCTGTCATTTTGGCAGACATATAGCTGTTAAATTCTCTTAACTAAGGAGCTAAGGTGTTAGCGTGCTACGGGTTCAGAGAAGAGCTAACGATAGGCTATAAAAATTAAATAAGACCTAAACTAGTCTAGTGCGCAGTACGCTCTTCTTAAAAGGGATAACCGATGCCGAAGTTAATAATGAGTGGGTTGGAGCCACTGGTGAGCCGACGTAGTGAAAATTCGGGTAAGATAAAGCGGGGGTCTCTTTGGCTGCCATCGCGCGGAATGAAGTTTATCCGGGCCGGATCCCACACTTTAATGCCACCGTCGAGCCGAATCAGGAAAAAGGAAAAATCGAGTCGAAGTCCCACACCGGTTCCTACGGCAATCTGGGGCACAAACGTATCGAGTTGAAAGGTAGAGCCAATCCGGTTGGTGTTGCTGCCTAGTGTCCAGACATTACCGGCATCTACAAAAACAGCACCGTTCACGTCGGCGAACAGGTGAAACAGGCGTCCCCGCAATTCGGCCGACCCTTCGAGTAAAAGGTTGCCAGGCTGCTCGTACCGGTAAATAATCTGACCACTGCTGGGATTGACAGCCGCATGGTTGGGAACATCCAGAAAAGGAACGGCCGATCCAGGACCTAACCGACGGGGGAGCCAGGCGCGTACGCTGTTGCTCCCGCCTGCAAAAAAGAATCGTTCATAAGGCACCGCATGTCCGGGGCCGTAGCCATAGGCAACACCCGTATTAATCCTGAATGCCAGTGTTGTATGACTTTGTACGGGTATGTAATGGCGATAATCAATGTTGAGCCGAAGAAATTTGTAAAACTGCAAACCCGTTGAGTCGGTAGCGTTACCAAATAACCGTCGGAGCTGTTCGGCAGAAAATAGATTCAGCGTAGTGCCACCTGATTCAACCACCGTCCTGAGAAAATTAGCCCGGCGGTTCTGGGTGGTAATATTGGTGTTATACGTATAGGCAAAACTAAAACTGGAACTGAGCGACCGCCGAAAGCTCAGGTAAAGCGTGCCGCCCTGTTCTTTCTGGTTCTGTAGTTGTTGTCGGAATCCGGCACCAAAGCGCGTATCGAAATTTGCATTAATTAGATTGATGTCAGCAATCAGAAAATTAAACTGCTGGGTAGGGGTAGTTTGCCAGTTGTAGGCCATGGTTGCCCGCAACAACGATCGTCTAAAATCGGGACGTAACGTATTGGTAAAACCTAGACTGACCTGCGTACGGGGATTATAAGGATTGAACCGAAACCGAATGCGGCCCGGGAACAAAATCTGCGGAAAGATAAGCGAACTGGTCACACCTAGTTCCTGCGCCTGATAAGCACCTGGCCGGGAACTTGTCGTGTCTGTAGCAAAACCAGTCTGGTATTCAAGTCCGTACCGCAGGGTTGTTTCCAGGGTTTCGAGGCCGCCAAACAGGTTACGCACCCGGAACGTTAAACTGCCAAACCCGCCCGGATAGCCCTGCCCCTGATACAGCACCGTAACACCCCCCTCGGCCGTGGCTTCATATTTGTCCAGGGGTGTAGCCGTAATAAGGGTTCGGAGCTGACGCTGGGTGGTATCGGTAAAGTTGAGGTTAACAAATTTGAACTGGTTGAGCAGAAACAACTGCCGCTGCGTATTGCGGTAGTTGGTTTGATTGTACAACTGACCGGGCCGCAGGGAAATTTTGCCATCCAGCAACCTTGCCGACATGCTACGTCCGCCCAGTAGGTATAGTATGCCGTTCCGTCGGGTGGTGTCAAGGCGCGTGGCCGTTAAAGTTGGCTGGGTTGCCTCAGGCGAATCCACGCCGGGACTGATGCGCACCTCTACCTCGCCGATCCGATAAATTGGATGAGCGGCCTGGCCGGGTGGATTCCTGATGGCCAGCCGCAGGTCGGCAGGCCGACGGAGCGAGTCGGTCGTTAGCAGGCGTTCGCTGATTCGACGGCTCGTATCAACCTCGGGATTGGGTATGTACTGCCGGGAGAAGGCATAGTAGCCCTGGTCACGGAGGGCTGATTCGATCCTGACTTTTTCGGCGGCTACCTTCTGGGAATCATACCGTTCTCCTACCACCAAACTTGATTGGGCCAGCGACGTCCTGACGAGGGAGTCGACACGCGGGTCGTCTATCTCATAGGTTATGTTACGTAGGTAAAAGCCGGCATTTTCAATGATATTGTAATAGACGCGTATCTGGTGGTTGCGGAGCGTGTCGAGCCGATAGGCCGTATGGGCGTTAAAAAAACCTTTATCTGTCAGATAACGCTGCATTTTGGCCGTGTTGGTTCGGGCGTCCTGCTCCGAGAAATAGGCCGGGGGTTCACCCAGGTTGCGCATCACCCAGTTACCTTCTTCGGCCTTCTGCCGAAATCGTTTAGCCTGGCGGGCAAAGCGCCGGTTTAGCTCTTTGAGTGCCATGGGCTGATTAACAAGCTGCTGACTTTGCTGCTCGAATTCGTTAGTTTTGGCCGCTAGTTCCCGAACAGCGGCATCACGGTCGAACCGGCGTTCTCCCAGTCGGTACATCCATAGCCTGAGGGTGATGGGCAAGCCCAGAATCCGGCTGTTTGGTTTTTGGGGGATAAGGCTTTCCAATTCTTCGGTTGAAACAAGCCGGTTGCCCCGGACTACCTGAGCAGTCAGGACGGGCTGGGTCGATTGCAACTGCTGCGAGGTCAGGCAACCCGATAAAGAAAACAGCAGCGCCAATAAGGCACCGGAGGTTGATGTATGATGCGTAACAAATGCGGCAACGCATTGCCACCAGTCATTCTTCACACACCTTATACCATATAAAATTTTCATGCTTTCAAAAAATCAGATCAAATACATTCAGTCCCTGCAGCAGAAAAAGTACCGGCAGCAGCACGGCACGTTTCTGGTCGAGGGGGCCAAGAGCGTACAGGAAGTGCTTCAGTCCGATTTTCAGATCGAGTTAATTGTGGCGACCGATGCATTCTACAAAGAAAACAGTCGACTGACAGAGCGCCAACGGACGCCCGTCGAAATCGCGTCGGTGGCCGACCTCGAACGTATCGGTACACTCAACAGCAATAATGCGGCCAT
>JAQBNX010000152.1 GCA_028288385.1 Spirosoma sp. | reverse complement strand
CCAGTTCGACCAGGAGCGTCAGCACCCGCAGATAATCGTCGTAGATACCATTGACCTGCTTAATCATCATCTGAGCCAGGTGCTGGCGGTCTTTTTTACCCCGGGTCTGAACAAACAAATAACCCTCATTGGCGGCTTTAAGCACACTCGTGGGCGCGTCTTCGTCCTGAGCCGGCTGGTTGGCTTTGACGGCATCCTCAAAAAGCAGTCCCGCGAGTTTGCGAAAGCCTTCGAGCTGCCGTTTGTCCTGCGGCAGCATGGAGTTCAGGTCAGGCTGAAAAAGGTCTGCGATGCCATCGAGGGCTAACTGCTGGTTAGAAAATTCGGCCTGCCTAAGTGCGTACAACGCCTGCATAACCTTAATCCTGAGTAATCGCCTGTTTAACATCCCGACTAACTGATAAAGCTTCCACTAAAAAATTCCTAATGGTTTTGCAAAATTACGGCTTAATCCCGTACATACAGCCGGTAGTTTTTGGGTTTGTGGCCCCATCCGGCCTGGCTCGCTTAGCCTGCAACTTTTAAACAACCCGGGTGGTTCTGAATTAAACGCTGTCTGGTTTTTTGTGAAAGCACTTTCCTACCTCAACAAATACCTGCTGAAGTATAAATGGTACCTGATCTGGGGGACTGTTTTTACGGCTGTATCCAATCTCTTCGGCATCTTCCCGGCGCAGTTAGTGCGGTATGCGCTCGATCTGGTGCGCGAGACCCTCGATATCTATTACCTCTACGATAAATCGCCACTGCAGGCATCGCTTTACGACGTGTTTGGCTTCAGCCTGCTGCTTTTTGGGGCTATGACCCTTGCTCTGGCGCTGTTGAAAGGTTTTTTTCTGTTCCTAGTCCGACAAACGCTTATTGTGATGTCGCGGCATATCGAATACGATCTTAAAAACGAAATCTACAATCACTACCAGACCCTGCCGCTCAGTTTCTACCGTCAGCACAACACGGGTGATCTAATGGCCCGAATCTCCGAAGATGTGGGTAAAGTAAGGATGTACGTAGGGCCGAGCATTATGTATGGGCTAAACCTGATTGTGCTGTTTGCCCTGGTTATTACGTACATGGTCAGCATCAACGCCCGACTGTCGCTGTATGTCCTGCTGCCCCTGCCCATTCTGTCGGTGGCTATTTACGTTGTCAACAGCATTATTATTCAACGATCTGAGGAGATTCAGCGGAGTTTATCGAGGCTGTCGACCTACGTGCAGGAAGCGTTTTCGGGTATTCGGGTGCTGAAATCGTTTGTGCAGGAGGCAAATTCGGCCGCAAAATTTGAAGTCGAAAGTGATGAATACCGGAGCAAATCGCTTAGTCTGACGCGAGTCGATTCCTTGTTTTTTCCAATCGTAGCCATTCTAGTCGGCTTGAGCAACGTACTCGTCGTGTATGTAGGGGGGCAGGAAATAATAGCCGGACGGCTGACGGCGGGTAACATTACCGAGTTTATACTGTACGTCAATATGCTGACATGGCCGGTAATGGCCCTCGGCTGGACCACAAGCCAGACCCAGCGGGCAGCGGCTTCGCAGGAGCGCATCAATGAGTTCTTGAACATCAAAACCGACATTATCTCGCAGAAAAACGTACAGCGGACCATCCATGGCGAGATTGAGTTCAAAAACGTTCGGTTTGTTTATCCTGATTCAGGCATCGTTGCCATTAAAAATTTCTCGATGCACGTTCGGGCGGGCGAAACGGTGGCGATTCTGGGCACAACCGGATCCGGTAAGAGTACCCTGGCCAATCTCCTAACGCGCATGTACGACGTAACGTCGGGTGAGGTTCGGGTAGATGGCATTCCGCTGAAAGACTATAACCTGACCAGCATTCGGGAGCAGATGGGCTACGTGCCACAGGATGTGTTTCTGTTCTCCGAAACAATCAGCAACAACGTTCGTTTTGGCAAACCCGACCTGCCGCAGGCCCGTGTGGAGCAGGCTGTTCGCGACGCCGACCTGTACCAGAACATCATTGACTTCCCCGAAGGATTCGAGACGCGCGTTGGCGAGCGGGGCGTTACGTTATCGGGTGGTCAGAAACAACGGCTCAGCATTGCCCGCGCCATTGCCCGCGACCCCAAAATTCTAATTCTGGACGACTGTCTGTCGGCGGTGGACACCAACACCGAAAACATCATCCTCAACAACCTCCGGCGCATCATGGCCGACCGCACGTCGGTGGTGATATCGCATCGTGTTTCGTCGGCGAAGCTGGCCGACTACATCATCATGCTCGATGAAGGTGAAATTGTGGAGCAGGGCACCCACGAAGACCTATTAGCGGGCAACGGTGCCTACCGTGAACTGTATGAGAAACAATTGCAAACGGAGGAAGCCTAGGGGCAATGAGTTTTGCCGATAGGGATAAATATGACTATAGACTATCGGATGCTTGATGATGAATCCTGTTCAGCAAAACAAAGGTTCTATACTATCGAAGTGAGATTCAACGGCCTAATCTGAACCAAGTACCCCAAAAATCAGATTCTGTACGTATGTCTTCATCACTATGTTTAGAATTATTTACGCCTGTAACCGACGATCGGCCGGTGTTCGTTACGGGTAACTTCTGTGACTGGCTGCCTGATCTGGAGGCTTTTCAGATGCAACCCGTTGGCACCGGGCAATACACGTTTACCTTCCCCGCTGATTTACCACTCCCCGAAACACTCGAATACAAATACACCAAAGGCGGCTGGGATCATATCGAGTTAAGCTCGGCGGGGGAACCCACCCCTAACCGCAGCATTGGTACCCAGCCACACAACGAGCCCGACATTGTGCCGCACTGGCTATGGTTCGGTCAACCGTTCAACGCTGAGTTCCTGCCCAAATTAGTAAATGAAGAATTTCACCTGCCCCAACTTGGCACCAACCGACGGGTAAACGTATTGCTGCCGTACGATTATGAGAATCAGCCGGACAAATCCTACCCGGTTTTGTATATGAACGATGGCCAGAACCTGTTGGGCGAAGGCACCGGCTACGGCAGTTGGCATGTGGAAGAGAAAATGGCTATTCTGGCCAGTCGACGGCATCACGAATTGATTATTGTGACCATCGACCATGGCGAACAGCAGCGTATTCAGGAATATACCGTTGAGCAAACCCGTATGGCTGGGCGCGGACGCGGGCGCGACTACCTGAAGTTTATCCGCGAAACGCTCAAGCCAGCCATCGACAAAAATCTGCGTACGTTGCCTGATGCCGAAAACACAGGCATTGGCGGTAGTTCGCTAGGTGGGTTGATTAGTGTGTATGCCGGTATGATGCATCCCGACGTATTTGCACGATTAATGGTGTTTTCGCCTTCGCTGTGGATTTCGCCCAAAATTTATTTTGACGCCATTCGGTTTCAGGCTCCCGTGCCAATGAGGTTGTTTGCTTATGGTGGAGAGGCCGAATCGAAGTATATGGTTCCCAACCTCGAACGCTTCAAAGTAGCCCTCGCCAGGCAACAGTACGGTGGAAACCCGATTGACATACACCTATCCATTTACCCCGACGGCACTCATCAGGAAATTCACTGGAGTCGCGAGTTTCCCCTTGCGGTCGAGTGGCTATTTTATGGCGAACACGTAGCGTAAATGAATTTTGGCTACGGCTGCTGCCCCTTATGTGAGTAATCTTTCAACTGAACGTAACGATGCAGATTTTCATCGAAACACAACCCACTCCGACCAGCGACCTTGTTATTCCCGTTGTTCAGTCCGATGCTTTATTTGATCAACTTGCCCATATTGAGCAAATACGCCATGTGCCACCATCAGTACTCCAGCGCGACTTTGCAGCCGAGGTTAACGAAGTGCTGCCGATCTATGGCCCAGATGGACAACGCACACATCTGCTTGGTTTAGGCCCAAAGCCACAGGCGGTAGACTGGCTGCGGGCCTTTCGAAAGCTGTTTTTCAACCAAAAAGGCAAGCTCCCCAACCAGATTGGTATCGATCTGATGGCGTTTGACGGCACAGTCGTTGAGGCCGTTGTGCTGGGTGTGCTGGGGGGTGGGTATGACCTCGGACTGTATAAAACAGACAAAACCGATACAGCTACTTTTTTCGGAGATGAGGGGCAACTAACGCTTTACGTACACACCGATCAGGAACAAACAGCGCAGGATGCCTTGATACAGGCCCAGGCCATTGCCGGAACGCAGCGTGAAATGCTCAACCTAATGAACGCACCCGCTAATTATAAAACCCCGCAGACGTTGGCCGATTGGGCTGTCGATTCCGGGCAGCGGCATGGGTACAACGTAACGATTCTTGACAAAACTGAACTGGAACGGCAACAGCTTGGTGCCTTGCTAAGCGTAAGTCAGGGCAGCGACGTACCGCCGGTGCTCATTGTGGCTGAATACAAACCCGAGGGTAACGAGACGCTACGTACCGTAGGGCTGATTGGGAAGGGTGTGACCTTCGATACGGGGGGGGTTTCCATTAAATCATCGGCCAACATGCACCTAATGAAAAGCGACATGGGTGGCGCAGCGGCTGTGCTGGGTACGCTCGAAGCGGCCGCAAAACTCAAACTGCCTATTCACCTTATCGGCATTGTTCCCGCAACGGAGAACTCAACCGATGGCCGCTCCACCAAGCCCGGCGATGTCATTACGTCATACAGTGGCAAGACCATTGAAATTATTGATACCGACGCCGAGGGGCGCGTTATTCTGGCCGATGGCCTGGGTTACATGCTTCGTAACTTTCAGCCCGATGTCGTCATTGACCTCGCGACCCTCACCGGGAGCGTGATAGCCGCGCTGGGCTATCATGCGGCCGGGCTGTTTACGCAAAACGACGACTTAGCGACACAGCTTGCTGAAGCCGGAACCCGCACCGGGGAGCGGCTCTGGCGAATGCCGCTCTGGGACGACTACCGGGAAGACATTAAATCGGACGTAGCAGACATTAAAAATTTCAGCGGTAAACCCATCGCCGGGTCCATTAGTGCAGCTAAATTCCTGGAGTATTTCACGGAAGATCACCCCGCCTGGGCCCATCTCGACATTGCGGGAATGGCCTTTGCCGACACCGAGTTTGGTTCGCAGAAGAACGCGACCGGCTTTGGGATTCGCTTATTGATTGATTATCTCAAAAATGTGGTGTAGTTTGGTTTCTTGAGTCTGTGCTTAGCTGACCCGCCGGGGCTCTAATCAAACGCCATAACCACGGGCAGCTTCCTTCAACTACGAACCCTCAAATACTCTCCTATGAGTCAGTTAGCGTTTCTCTGCATTGCTACGTTTCATAAAGGGCAGGAATTCATGCGAACCTGTAAGGCATTAGGCAATACCGTCTACCTCCTAACCGATCATAAGTTAGCCAACGCCGAGTGGCCGCTGGACTGCATCGAAGACGTATTTTACTTATCCTCGCCTAGCAATGCCCCCCATGATCTGGAACAGATGTTGACCGGACTGGCCCACGTAATGCGGTCGCGCCGGATTGACCGAGTGGTTGCGCTGGACGATTTCGACGTTGAAAAGGCTGCGCTCATTCGCGAAACGTTCCGCATTGATGGAATGGGACAAACTACTGCCCGCTACTTCCGCGACAAGCTGGCCATGCGCATCCGGGCCGCCGAAGCGGGTATTCGTGTACCCGCTTTCAGCCCCATCTTTCATAACGATACGGTAACTCATTTTCTCCAAACTACAGAAGCCCCCTGGCTTGTAAAACCCCGGTCTGAGGCATCCACAACCGGCATCCGCAAAGTCTATTCGCTCGACGAAGCCTGGCAGGTAATTGATTCGCTGGGCGACAGCCGGCATGAGTACCTGATCGAGTGCTTCAAGCCGGGCCGCGTTTATCACGCCGACGCCCTGTCGCTGGATGGGAAAGCGGTATTTACGCGTGTGAGTCAATACCTGGCAACGCCCATGGAGGTGGCACACGGGGGCGGGGTTTTCCGCACCGGAACCCTGCCCAACGATATGCCCGAAGTAGCGGCCATCCAGCAGCTTAACAACGAGGTGCTCCAAGCCTTTGGAATGCGCCACAGTGCCTCCCATTCCGAATACATCCTGGGAGACCACGATGGCCAACTGTATTTCTTGGAAACGGCCTGCCGCGTGGGTGGTGCCTTCATTGCAGAAATGGTGGAGGCCGCGTCGGGCGTAAACCTCTGGCGCGAGTGGGCTAAGCTCGAAACGGCCGTTGCCCGCAAAGAGCACTACGTTCCGCCCGCCGATTCGCCCCACCAGGCCGGGCTGATTGTATCACTGGCCCGGCAGCAATGGCCCGATATGTCCCTGTTCGCCGATGAGGAAATCTGCTGGCGAATAAACAAAGAATACCACATCGGGCTGATTGTTCGCTCCAGTGACCGTACCCGCGTTCTTACGCTACTGGACGAGTATATGAACCGAATTTATGAGGATTTCCACACGTCAGCGCCCGTGCCGAATAAGGTCATAAATTAGTCAATGGCTCTATTTGCGTTAGGCTCGATTAAATCCCAGAGATTTCCATACAAATCAGCAAAAACGGCCACCGTACCATAGACTTCTTCTGCAGGACCGCGCACAAAACGGACACCGTTGGCAGTCATAGCCTGGTAGTCGCGCCAGAAATCGTCGGTGTGGAGAAATAGGAAAACCCGTCCACCCGTCTGATCGCCAATGCGACTGCGCTGCTCGGCCCCGTCGGCTTTGGCCAGCAGCAGGCCACACCCACCCTCGCCCGGTGGTGCCACCCGAACCCACCGTTTGGTAGCGCTCAGGACCGTATCTTCCAGCAAAACAAAGTGTAACGTTTCGGTATAAAACCGGATGGCCTCGTCGTAGTCATCGACGACAAGGGCAATCTGAACAAGGCGCTGGTTCATGTTATGTTAGCCAATTTTTTCCAGAAGCCCCATCATCATCTCTTCAAAATAGGCACCGTTATAGGGCCCGAACCAGTTCATGTCGCGGGTTTCGTAGGTTTTTCGGTTGTAGTATCGGTCGGGCGTTACGTAGCCAATGTAGCCGCCGTCAAAGCTGGTAATCATCAGGTTAATGCCTTTCCGATTCGCCAGCGGTTTAAAGTCGGCCACTAATTCACCTGAGAAATCGCAGGGCGTGCCTAGTAGTATTGTCTTCCCAATGCGTAAGGCTTTCAGGTCCGACGGGTAGTCGCCATAGATAGCGTAGAATAGCCACGGACGCACCCGCCAGTTGCCGATTACGCGGGGATGTGGCTCGCGCAGACCTAAGGGTAAGGTCAGCATAGATAGAGCACTGTCGGGGCGGGTTTGAATTTGGGGGACAGTCTGTTCAATGCGTCGGGCCAGATCACCGGCGTAATTACGTATCTCCTGAAAATCGGTTTTACCCCGCGCCTTTGGAGCCGTACTGCCAACGGCTCCGGCCATAAATAAGGCAAAATCCGTTGATTTTTTCTCCAGGCGATCTACTAATGAGCCCGGATAATCGCGGCTTAGGAAGTCACCATTACCACCGTCGAAGAGCGTAGCGTGCCCTGCAAATGTCAAAAGCAACGCCGACGTACTATCCTGCTTCTGAAGTTTCAGCAGCCGAATTTGCCCATCCAACGGGCGCGTGGGGCCGGAGAAAGCAATACGGCTGGTGATGTAGTCGGATGCGTCGGTCTGGCCGTAGCCAATGCGTACCGGGGTTAAACTGGCCTGAGCGTTGCGGATAGCCGCCAGAACGCCGTCGGTGATGCGCATCACAATTTTCTCATCGTAGCTGCCGGCAATTAACCCACCCACCAGACCCGGTGCCCAGCCGCCTACGCTATTGTGCGAATGAATGGCTCCCATGTACACGTTTTCCCATCGCAGGCCCACTTCGGGCAGGCGTCTCTTTAGCGATTCCGTTACGGTAGGTGGCGTAATGAGCAGATCCAGGCCTACGACAGCAATCCGGGTGGCCCCATTGTCTAAGACAATGGCCCTTGCATAGATCGAGTCGCTCACGGTGCGCCAGTGGTGACCACGCCGAACGCCGTAGCCGCCCGTAGGGGTCGTGTAGGGAGGGGTAATATTGATTTTTGACCAGCCTGCCCGAATAGTCCTTTTTGCAATGGGTGGTGGAGAGAGTTGGGCCAGTCGTTGCTTTGTCTGAGCGTAGTAGGGCATCTGGCGGTAGGGTGTATCATCTACCGGGGCCAGGCTAACGGCCAGAAACAAAACGATAAACAGGACAAGTCCCAGTAGGAATTTCAAAAAAATACGGACAAGTTTCATAACCGCACGACCCCATACCGAGGACTATTTCCCGCAAGCAACAAAAAAACAGCCGGAACAGAAAAGACCAGCAAAAAAGGCACCGAAGAAACTCTCCGGTGCCTTTCGGTCATCTGCCGGTTACCCGGCTCCTCAAACTAACGATTGATGATAGGTCGTCGTTGCCATCGGGTGGTGTCAATGCGGCCTATGAAGAACTCTCTATTCTAAAGGAACGGCTGTGCAATGGCCAACACTTCAGCCATGGTCAGGGGCTCGTCGAACGCTTCGCGAAGCGCATCGTCAGATTTTCCTGTGTTAAGCGTCTTAAGGTCTACCCCACCCTGCTTAAACGTTGTTTGTTTCGTATCGGAAACCCAGCCTTTCATTCCAAGCATCCGCCTGACTTCTGAGGCGTGCCGGGCTTCAACCGAGTGAATTTGCAGGGCTGTTTGCAGAATGGCTTTGTCATTGATAAGCGCACCAGCCTGTCCTTTGTAGGCCCGCACCCCAGTATCTTCCAGCGCCTGTGCTGTGGGTAAGAACGTTTTGTAGTCCGTGAACATAGTGGCCGGAAACTTAAAGGCAGGCTTAGCCACAGCGGCTGTTCCTAGTGCCCCTTTCAACAAGGCTACGTGAGCAGCTTCATGCTTGCTGATCTGCTTGATGACAGCCATGTCGGCGGCAGGAATCAGACCGGTTGCAGCCAGGCCACGACTATAGAACTCGTCTTCCAGGTACTCGAGCGTAAGGGCGTAGTTCAGCACATCAACGGCCGCTTTTGACGGAGCAGCCGCCTGCGCATAGGCTTTATTAAGCGTAGAAGCCACAATGGCAGGAATACCGGCAGCGGCCAGGTTAGAACCAATCTTGAGGAGGTTCCGGCGCGAGTAGAAGCTGTAACGCTCGTTTGCTTCGGGATCGACCTTCTCGATTTCAGAAATTATATTGAACAGATTCATAAGGCTTTGTCAGATTTATACGGGAAGATTTGCTCCGGAGATTGGCGTTTTTACGAACGGCTGTGCGGTTGTCAACACGGCAGCTGGCTTAGTAGCTACGTCGAGACCGGTGGCAGGCGTCACTACGTCGTCCCCAGCGAAGTCAGCAGACTTGGGGTTCAGTAGGTCGCGTATAGCGGCTGCGTGACGAGCTTCTACCGACACGATTTTTCCAGCCACCAGGAGGAGGTCTGCACTTTTCAGGAGGTTACCGGCCCCATTGTAAGCAGATACGCCGAGATCTTCAAACGCTTTGGCGGTGCTCAGCACACTGGTCCGGTCGGCAAAATTCACTTTACTGAAATCCGGCACCAGCGCACCACT
>JAQBNX010000095.1 GCA_028288385.1 Spirosoma sp. | reverse complement strand
AGGATTGGTAGTTTTGTATCCCGCCGAGTTGTAACATATGTTTATGAACCTTCAGGCAGCCAAATCTCTGCTCAGTACATCAGACCTTCAAGCGATCCAAATTGGCATCATCGGTTTAGGATACGTTGGGTTGCCACTAGCCCTGGAGTTTGGCCGGCAGTATCCAACGGTTGGGTTCGATGTCGATACCAGCCGGGTAGATGAGTTGCAGCAGGGCCACGATCGCACCCGCGAAATCGCCAACGAAGCCTTCTGCGCCTGCACCCGCATCCGGTTCACCACCGATTCTGCTGACCTGAATGCCTGTACGGTGTTTATCGTAACCGTGCCGACACCCATCGACCGGTTCAAAAATCCAGACCTGTCTTACCTGCTGAACGCATCTAAAACCGTAGCCAGATCGTTGAAGCCGGGCGACGTAGTGATTTACGAATCTACGGTGTATCCGGGCTGCACTGAAGAGGACTGCGTACCGATACTTGAAAAATACAGCGGTCTGCGTTTCAATCAAGACTTTTTCTGCGGGTATTCGCCCGAGCGCATCAGCCCCGGCGATAAAGAGCGTACGCTGACCACCATCCTGAAAATTACTTCCGGTTCAACACCCGAAACTGCCCGATTTGTCGACCAGCTCTACCGCTCCATCATTAAGGCCGGTACGTATGCTGCACCATCCATAAAAGTGGCTGAGGCTGCAAAAGCTATTGAAAATGCCCAGCGCGACGTTAACATCTCATTCGTCAATGAGCTGGCCCTGATTTTCGACCGAATGGGCATCGATACGCTCGACGTACTGGAAGCGGCCGGCACCAAGTGGAATTTTCTTAATTTTCGTCCGGGTCTGGTGGGAGGGCATTGCATCAGCGTTGACCCTTATTACCTGGCGCACAAGGCCCAAAGCCTTGGCTATCATCCGCAGGTGATTCTGTCGGGTCGGCGTGTAAACGACGATATGCCGCTGCACGTAGCCAACAAACTGGTAAAGACCATGAGTAAGCGGGGCATGGCTATTGGCGGGTGCCGGGTGCTACTGCTGGGTATTACGTTTAAGGAAAACTGCCCCGACATTCGCAACTCCAAAGTAGCCGACATCTATCAGGAGCTAATCAGTTTTGGGATGCTAGTCGATGTGTATGACCCATGGGCCGATGCTGCTGAGGTACAACACCGGTTTGGCATTGGTCTCATTGATCAACCACCAGCCGGAGTTTACGATGGCATCGTGTTGACGGTGGCGCACCAGGAATTTTATGACCTCAACGTAACGCAACTGAGGAAATGTGATCTCAGCGTTGTCTACGACCTGAAAGCCGTGTTCGACCGCTCCGTTGCAACGCTACGAATTTGATAAATTTATGTTTGAATAATTTGCGTACCCACACATGTTAATCGGGATGACCAGACCACGTAAAGCCCGACCCACACCCACAATACCCTGCATGATTCGACTTTATACCTGCGTTTTGGTCTTTCTTATCGGGCTTAGCTGTTTGTGTGGACCAGTGGCAAAGGCGCAGAAGAAACCTAAAACAGACGATGTTACTTATTTTCAGCCCGTCGGCAATGATAGCCTGGCTGTGCGGGCCGATAGCCTGCCTGTGTTCAGAATCCAGCCCGGTACCGAACTCAACATTATGGTGGCGAGCCTAAATCCCGACATCGACGCCCTGCTTAACCCGAGATTTCCTGTTCAGAACACGATGAGCAATGTGGATAGCAAGCAGGTAGCCGGGTATATTGTCGATGAGAAGGGAATGATCAATTTTCCCATGGTTGGCCGGGTCAATGTCTTAAACCTGACGACTCTTCAGGCCGCCGACGTGCTGGTGGCGCAACTGAGCCGACAGGTCAATAATCCGTTCGTAACGGTTCGGGTGGTCAACTTCCAGGTAACGGTTCTGGGCGAAGTAGGCCATCCGGGGGTGCTGAACGTGAGCCGCGACCGACTGACCTTGCCCGAAGCCATCAGCCTGGCGGGCGATCTGACCATTTATGGTAAGCGAGAGAACGTGCTGGTCGTTAGGCAACGCGACGCTAAGCGCGAGTTTGGGCGGGTAAATCTCCAGGACCGTAGTGTTTTTCGGTCGGCGTATTATCACATGCAGCCCAACGACATGGTATACGTAGAGCCAAAACGCTCTAAGAAGGTGCAGGCTGGGCGCGTATTTCCATTTCTGCCCGTTATCTTCTCGGGTGCGTCGCTGCTTATAACACTGGGTCTAGCCCTATTTCGATAATGTTTGCTATCCGACTTGAGTATGAAGAAAAATGAGCAGACCGAAAAGGTATTTGGCCAGGAGTACATTAAATTCCTGCTCACCCGCTACGTTAAAAACTGGTACTGGTTTGTGGCAGCCATTGGGGTCAGTTACTTGATTACCTACTTAGTACTAGCCAACATAAAGCCAGTCTACAGCACTCAGGCCAGCATTCTGATCAGTTCCAATGAAAAGGAAGGAGCCTCACCCAAAGAAGATATCCTGCGAGAACTGGATATATTCTCATCGGCTAAGAATATCGAGGATGAAATCGAAATTCTCAAATCCTATACCCTTTCTGAAAAAGTAGTTACCGATCTTGGTCTCGACGTCAACTACTTTATTCGGGGGCGGCTACGGGAAGAGGATATTTACAAGCGTTCACCAATCTGGGTGACTCTTATTGAACCTGATAGCCGCATGTTCGGCAAAGCATTAGAAGTGAGCGCCAACGCCACCAACGTTCAGATCGCGAACAAAACCTATCCCTTCAATCTGCCGGTCGATACACCTATAGGACGGGTTCTGATTCGGAAGAACACCGATACCTGGCAGCCGCATCAGACCTTTTTCATTATGACATCTGCCAAAGATGCCGTTATAAATTCGTATGTAAATCGACTTAAAGTAAGCCAGGCTAGCCGGATGTCATTCGTCTTGCGGGTGAAACTCGAAGATACCTCCGTTGAACGCGCCACAGCTTACATTAACCGCCTGATTCACTGGTACGATCTGTCGTCACTGGAGTACAAAAATCGCACGGCATCCAATACGCTTCGCTTTATTAATGACCGTCTTTCCATCATTTCGCGCGAACTGACCAACGTCGAGAAAGACATTCAGAACTACAAAACACGCTCCGGCATCGTCGATTTAGGAGCCGAATCAACCGTTTTTCTCGAAAAAGTGCGGGAAAACGACACCCAATTAAATCAGGTAAACATTCAGCTGGGTGCCCTACAGGAGGTGGAGCGGTACATTGCCAGCAAAACGAGCCGGGAGAGTATGGCTCCGGCCCTGCCGGGCCTAGACAACCCTATTCTGACGGGCCTGCTCACCAACCTCTTTGAACTGGACATGCAGCGTGAGAAACTGATTCGAACCGCCCCCGAAGGCAGCACGGTCGTTCAGGTACTCGACAACCAAATCCGCCAGACTAAAGCCAATATTGCTGATAACACCCAATCGCTCCGGAAAGTACTGCTCAATACCCGCGACAAAATAGTTGCGACCAACAAGCGCCTGGAGTCGGTGGTTCAGACTATTCCGCAGAAGGAGCGAGTTTTGCTGGACATTTCCAGGCAGCAAGGCATCAAAGGAGGGTTGTATACCTATTTGCTGCAAAAGCGGGAAGAAACGGCTCTTTCGCTGGCCGCTGCTGTTTCGGATCTGCGTATTGTCGATTCACCAAAAGGAGACTATACCCCGGTGAAACCCCGCAAAAGTGCCTATTATTTATTTGCGCTGGTCATTGGCCTGCTGGTACCAATTGCGGTACTGTGGCTGATCGATTTCCTGAACGATAAAATCAGCCGCAAAGCCGAGGTACAGGAGCAGACCCAAACGCCCATCATCGGCGAATTGGTGCAGGCCGACATCCAGTCGCCCCTGGAAGTAACAGCGGGCAGCCGCTCACTGATTTCGGAACAGATACGTGCGTTACGGGCCAATATCCACTTTTTCACGGCCGACGAAGCCGAAGGCCCACAAACGATCCTCGTTACGTCGAGCATTAGTGGCGAGGGCAAGTCGTTTGTGTCGCTTAACCTGGGGGCCAGCATGGCCATTACGGGACGACGTGTGGTATTGCTCGAGCTCGACATGCGCAAGCCTAAAATGTATAAATACCTGGGGGTTAAATCAGACACGGGATTATCGAATTTTCTGGTAAACCGCGCTACGCTGGAGGAGATTCTTCAGCCTGTGGAGGGCTACCAGGATATGTTTTTTATACCCTGTGGTCCGGTGCCGCCTAACCCCTCTGAACTGCTCAGCGGCAAACGAATAGGCGAGTTATTTGCCGCCCTGCATGAAGGCTTCGACGTAATTATTGCCGACACGCCCCCCGTTGGTCTGGTTAGCGATGCCTACAGTCTGGCGCCTTATGCCAACATCACGCTTTATATTCTGCGGCATCTCTACACTAATAAAGTGTACCTGAAAAATGTGGAGACCATGTACCAGGAGAAGCGCTTCAAAAACATGACCCTGCTCATCAATGGTATCGTAGCCCGGCGGGAGTACCAGTATAACTATGGGTATGGCTATGATCCAGAGTATGGCTATGGCTACAAAGCGGGCTATCATGAAGATGATGAAAAACCAAAGAAAAAGGTGGTAACGAAGGGGTTTAAGTTTTGGGGTAAGCAAAAGAAAAGTTAATATGTTCAGCCTCTCCGCTCATTCTGGCAACCCCTTAAATCTATGCCTTTACGTGACTCTAAGTGCAAATGCTTTTCAATAGTACGGTAGTCAATATACGCCAGCAGTTTGACCGGCATCGTACTGGACTAACTCTGGTATACCGATACGTAATGGGGCAGGGATTTGTTCAACTGCTCAACGTAACGACTGGCTTTTTTCTCTTACGGTGGTTACCACTTGATGACCAGGCAAAATATACGTTTGCATTTAGTTTGCAGGCTGCCATGTCAGTACTAGCCGATCTGGGCTTCAGCGGAAGTATTATAGCGCTTGTCGGAAGTCAGATTTACAACAAAGAACGTATTGGTAGCTATCTGGCGGCAGCCCGCTATTACCGTCGCCGATTCCTGGTGGTCTCTTTTGTCATCGGGTGTTTCTCAATACCTTTTCTCACGCAACGACAAGCCTGGGATTGGCAAACACAACTTGCTTTGTTAGCTCCTATAATCCTGACTATCTATCTACAGGGAGCTGTTAGCTACTACGCTGCACCCGTGCAAATGCACCGCCAGTTAAACGCATTTTATGGTGCACAAATCGTGCAGGCATTGGTGCGGCTTCTTGGCTGTAGCCTATTTTATAAGATGAATGTGTTAGACGTCTACAGTGTACTTTGGCTATATAACGCAGCACTTTTATGGACGGGATTGGCGTATCGCCGGATAGCATTGCCTTTTCAGATAGCGCCTAAAACACTGGATAAAAGTGTACGTACGGATATGATAACGTACCTGAAGCCACTTATTCCCTCATTAGTTTTTAATGCGTTTTACGGCCAGATTACTATTTTTCTTATTACGTATTATGGTAAGCAAAGCGGTTTAGCCGAGTTAGGCGCCCTGACCCGTTTAGGTCAATTGTTTATGTTGCTTACTACATTTAATAGCGTTGTAATTGCCCCCTACATGGCTCGCCTGTCGGTAATGCAACTACCCAAAGCCTACAGCGTTATCCTGTCAGGAGCATTGTTAATAGCCGGATTTGTAAATGGTATTGTCTGGATTTACCCCGATGGCTTTTTATGGCTGCTTGGCAGTAAGTATGCACAACTTGACCGCGAATTGAAATTGTTTGTACTTAACCAAAGCCTTTTATATATAGGGTCTGTTCTTTGGAGCATACATGCCGCCCGAAAATGGATATACGGATTCAATTCCTGGCTCTATATTATTGGGTTGATCCTCATCCAATTCTATATCGTAAGAACGTACAACCTATCGACGGTGTATGATGTCATCCTCGCATCATTTCCCCCAACTGTTTTCATTTTGCTTTTGCATATTGAAACCGGAATTGTTGGATGGGTAAAGACTAAGAAAACGTCTAGACTAGCCCACTATGCAGCCTGACTACTACATGCATTCTGACAATTTAGATGTGCATGTCTGGGATATTAATGCCCTGGACGCAATAGATAGCAAAAGTTTTTTTAAGACTTATCGTTTCAGCCATTACATCAATAAAAATGATGCAATACTGGATATAGGCTGTGGGCCGGGCGTAATGGTGAAAGTTTTCCGTGATAATGGCTATTCTGTACTTGGCGTAGATTTAAATAGAACGGCCATTGAACGTGCTTCTAAAGCTGGATTGCCCGTTGAATTGATTGATGCTGTTGAGGCTGTACGTAAATATAAAAGCAGCTATAGCGTTTTTCACATGTCTGATTTCGTAGAGCATGTACCCTTATCAGTGTTCATTGACATATTAGAAGAAATAAGCACGGTAAAAGATGCTTTGATGTATGTGGCAACGCCAAATTTGGATTCACTAATGGGCTTTAAGTTCTGGTTCCACATGCCTTCTCATATTACGCCATTGCATCCGTTTGTACTATATAAAATATTGGCTCAGAAAGGATTTTCGATCGTTGATAGCTGGAGTGAATATGGAGCTTTACCTG
>JAQBNX010000092.1 GCA_028288385.1 Spirosoma sp. | reverse complement strand
CTTCCGGGCAATTGTGCCCCGCACTTCCAGGCCCCGTGTGTTAACAAACAGGGACTGGCGCCCACCAGCAAGAGTATTCGTTTGGCGGGTAACGTTCTCACTGCCTGCGCCTACATACAACACCGGGTTAACATGGAGGTCGACATCGGGCGTCCGGAGGTTGTAAAAATCAGCTTTTTTCTGATAGAAAATATTAAAAATGGGTGGTCCCTCGCTGTCGCCCGGACCGGGCAAGGGACGCAGGTGCTTTGTGAATGGATCGGAGCGTAATGAGTCAGCAGATGGGTTTACCCACTCCCAACTGTCATTGCGCAGGTAGTCATAGTTGAAATAATCAGAATCCGAAAGGTCGCGGTTAGGATTAGCGGTCAGACTGTCGGTTAACTGGATGATACTTTGACGGTTATAGGGTTTTACGCTGCTATGGAACCCTTCTGCCCAACGATTCTGACGAATTTCATACCGGTCAATTAGGTGATAGTAATCGGTGTTGAGCGGTACAAATGGGCTTTGGGCCCGGGCGGTAATCGAACCAAAAAAAAGACAGAAAAGGTAAACGTAATTACGCATGTATGTTACTGGCTGGTCGGCTCGTGTCAACGATGTCTAGTAGATTCATGAGGCCGTATCAGCCGGTTAAATTAGGAAATACGTTTGGATATACGCCTACCAAGCGGCTAATTTACGGCCAAAGAAACTCCCAGATTATGTTTGTGTTCGCCCGGCAGCCGTCCCTGGCTAATCAATACATCGCCGAACTCCGCGATGTATCCCTTCAGCAAGATCGACTGCGATTCCGCCGAAATCTCGAACGGGTTGGCGAACTAATGGCCTACGAAATCTCGCGCACTCTGACCTACCATAGTGTGGCGGTACAAACCTCACTCGGCACGGCCCAGACTCAAGTGCTTAGGCAACAGCCCGTTTTGGCAACTATTATGCGGGCGGGACTACCGTTTCATCATGGGTTCACCAATTACTTTGATCGGGCCGAAAATGCTTTTGCTGGAGCCTACCGTGGTTATTCGCTGGGGGAAGCGGATACCTTTGAAATTGAGATGGATTACATTGTCAGCCCCAATCTAAGTGGCAAAACGCTAATCCTGTGCGATCCAATGCTAGCCACGGGCCGTTCGCTCGAAAAAGTGTACCATGCTTTGCTGCGCTACGGGATTCCAGCTCAAACGCACATTGCGGCCGTGCTGGCCAGTCCGGAAGGTGTCCGTCATATACAGGCGCAACTGCCGCAATGTCATCTCTGGCTCGGTGCTATCGACGATCACCTGAATGAACACTCCTACATTGTTCCAGGGCTCGGCGACGCCGGCGATCTGGCCTATGGCGAGAAGGTATAATAAATAGCGAAACGCAATCAGCGCAGGTCTACCACTTCTACCCCCGGATATTTGCCCTTGTCGAAAACGAAGTAAGAATCCTGTACGTTGGCGTTGGGTGTAAACTTTGTGATGGTATACGTAGTGCGTTTCCCATCTTTGTTAACGATCAACCAGTTACGCACGGATTTGTCGGCCTTGTCTACCGAGATCTGAACGCTGGCAATGGGGCTTTTCTCCCGATTGGGTTTTAGTTCAATTACTTCGAGTGTCCGGCCGCCCTGTTGCTGCTCTTTCAGGAACCGGTAGTCGAAACCACGCTTGTAAATGGTGTATATCTGGGTTGGGTTCAGCTCGCTGGTTTCGTTCTGGTCGTAATCCTGTACATTGACCTCGTTCGATTCTTTAATATAGGTCGACATGGTTTTGCCATCCGTAAACACTTCCTGACCACCAAGCACTAAGCGAAATTTCTCATTTTTCACCGTCAAATCACCTTTGTACGATTCATTGGCTCCTGCTCCAGCACTGGCGTAGGTAAAAGCGGCCTGATACGATTTAAGTGATTTATATTTTTTGCTCATTGCGTCCAGAATGCCCTGCGCCCGTTTATCCTTTTGGGCAAAAGCGGGTAGTGATATCAGGACAGTCAAGCAAAGGATCCAGACAATTTTTCTCATTTCTTTACGGGTTAGCCGACGATTTTTGGTATTGTACGACACCTACTAAACGTAGTAGTTCAACTAAATGATAGACCCGAAAGCAGAGAAAAAAGTTTAGTATCGGTTTTCGTTGGTGGGTTTAACCAGCCAAATTACTCTCCCTTCATTCGTTTCAGCATGTCTTCCAGCGTTTGCAAATCGGTCACAAGCACGTCCCGCGCTTTGCTGCCTTCAAACTGCCCAACAATCTTGGCCGCTTCTAACTGGTCTACCAGCCGCCCGGCCCGGTTGTAACCTAGTTTAAGTTTGCGCTGGATGAGCGACGTACTGCCCTGCTGGTGAATAACAATAAGCCGGGCGGCTTCGTCGAACATGGGGTCGCGGTTGTCGAGGTCCACGTCCTTTTCGTCATTCTGCCCGCCATCATCACCCAGAAACTCGGGAAGCGCATATGCATCGTCGTAACCGCGCTGATTGCCAACAAATTCGCAAAGGTCTTCTATTTCGTTGGTGTCGACAAAGGGACACTGCAGCCGGATAATATCGGAGTTAGACGACAGAAGCATGTCGCCCATACCCACCAGCTGCTCGGCCCCGCCCGTATCAAGGATGGTTCGGGAGTCGATTTTAGACGTTACTTTGAACGATAGGCGGGCCGGAAAGTTGGCTTTGATAAGACCCGTGATTACGTTTACCGATGGCCGCTGCGTGGCCACGACGAGGTGAATACCAATGGCCCTTGCCAATTGGGCCAATCGCGCAATGGGCTGTTCCACCTCTTTGCCCGCCGTCATCATCAGATCGGCTAATTCGTCGATGATCAGGACAATATACGGCAGAAAACGGTGTCCCTTCTCGGGGTTGAGCCGACGTTTTACGAACTTGGCGTTGTATTCTTTTAGATTTCGGCAGCCACCATCTTTGAGCAGGTTATAGCGGTTGTCCATCTCAATGCACAGCGAGTTGAGCGTATTGACAACCTTTTTGGTATCTGTAATAATCGGCTCCTCCGAATCGGGCAGTTTCGCCAGAAAATGCCGCTCTAGTTTGTTAAACAAGGTTAATTCTACCTTTTTGGGGTCAACCAGCACCAGTTTCAACTGCGATGGATGCTTCTTGTAGATCAGCGACGTCAGCAAGACGTTCAGACCAACGGACTTTCCCTGCCCGGTGGCCCCGGCCATGAGCAGGTGAGGCATCTTGGCCAGATCGGCCACATATATCTCGTTGGAGATGGTCTTCCCCAAGACAATTGGCAAATCGAACTTGCTGTTGCTGAACACCTCACTCGTAATCATGGACCGCATTGAGACCATCTCACGGTTTTTGTTCGGCACTTCGATACCGATGGTACCCATGCCGGGCATAGGCGCAATAATCCGAATGCCAAGCGCTGACAGACTCAGGGCAATATCGTCTTCGAGACTTTTAATTTTGGAGATGCGGATGCCCTTCGCTGGTATGATTTCGTAGAGCGTAACCGTTGGCCCAATGGACGCCTGAATTGAGTCAATTTCAATGCCGAAGTTACGTAGCGTGTTCTCAATTTTGATTTTGTTTGCCGTCAACTCGTCGTCAGAAACCTGTGCTTTACGGTTATTCTGATACTCAGTCAGCAGGTCGTTGGTTGGGTACTGATACTGCGGCAGGTCGAGCGTCGGGTCATACAGTCCATGCAGCGCCACCAGGTCATCGTCCTCAAATGGGTCTGGTTCAAACGTTGGTGCGGGCGTAGCGCTGAGTTCGCCGGTTACTCCGTCTAGGTTATCGGCTACAGTATCCCGGTTTTTAACGGTGAGTGTCACGCCGGTCGTTTGAGCAATGGTTTCCGGTCCGTCGGGCTGTAGTGGTAGCGAAGTATCTACATGGTCGTCTTGCTGCTCTGGATCAATTGAATCAGCGGGGGCGTGTTCACTATGTCTCAATACCGGTTCATCAGAAGCATCTGATAACGTATCGCTGTCCAGTTCGTCATCGTATGTCTGCAATGTATCGTCCCGGTCGGGCGTGGCCTGCGAGCGGTTAGGGCGAGGAAGGGTTGGTAGTTTGAGCGTTCGAACGTTGAAATAATATACCACGAAGGCAAACAGCAGAAACCCAATCAAGGCCAGATTGCCCCAGCCAAACAGGCTGTAGAGTGCAACGTTCACTTCATAACCAATACCTCCACACCACACGCTGGCCGTTTGGGCCGTATTGGACACGAGCACGATGTAGCCCAGCAGTAAACTACACCAGACCGCAGCAAACAATAGGGTGGCTGTTGTGCGGCTGAGCGGTAACAACTCGTGGCGAAAGGTAAGTTTATAGCCGGCCAGGAATACAATCACGGGCAGGGCGAGCGCCCCGACACCAAACCACCGGAAAACGAAAAAGTGACCAACAGCGGCTCCCACTAGGCCAAGCCAGTTACGTACTTCCGTGCCTGATTCGGCTAAGGGTTCCGACAGAGCCGACCCCACCACACTTTGGTCCGCTTCACCATTGATCAGGTAGGATACAAACGCCACCATTAGCCCTATT
>JAQBNX010000427.1 GCA_028288385.1 Spirosoma sp. | reverse complement strand
CGCTGCCCATACCCCGGGCATTGGTCGTAATGCGGGAAACTTCGGTACCCTGACTGTTCACGATCCGGCCCGTGGTTGCCTTTCCAAGTCCATCGGAGCTGACAAATTTGATGCCTAACCGTGACGGCAGCCCGACCAGCCAGCGTCCTCCTTCGGGCAGGAGTTGCAGGTCTGCTTTTCTAAGCGAAGTGTCGGCATCGGATGGTGTTTGGGTTATGTTCCGAAAGAGGTTGTTAACGGCAATGGAGCGTTCAAATGCGGGTCGGCGTTGTCCATCGTCTTCATCGGTGTAGGCCCGGAGCCGATACGTACCCGACGCCAGCGAATCAGACAGGCGGAAGTCGCCCGCCGTTCGCCCATCAGCCACGCGTAACCATTGGTGCTGCACGAGTTTCCCGTCGGGAGCCAACAAATCGACATGGATAGCTGTTTCGCCAAGTGGTCGGCGGTTCGTTGTCGCATCGAGCAGGTAGGCGCTCAGCCACATCCGATCGCCGGTGGCGTAAAATGGCTTGTCCGTATGCACAAACAGAACGGGTGCCAGCATCTGAAACCGCTCTTTGAAGGTCGTGGTGATTCGTCCCAGCCGGGCATCGGCCGGCATAATTTTCCCCTGTGTAATGAGTGGGGCCGGAGCATCAGGATTAGCCTCAGACGGGTTTGGCTTCCAGTCAGCGGGCAGCATTGTCGACAATCGATCGTCGGCCAGGGAGCCTTGTACTTCCATCCCCTCCGGCAGCGTAATGACACCATCAACCGTTAACTGAATCTGACCAGCGGGCAGTTTAATCTGTGAATAAGCAAACCGGGCATCGGTATAGGGAGAGTATGGCGACGTAGCATAGGTATAAAAAACGACCAACTGGCTGTTTGATACCAGCCGCCGTTCAAAAGCCAGGCGACCGGGTTGTATTAACTTTTTTATCTTGAGCGGGTGCAGGCGGGCGGGTATGGAATCACTGACCTGTATGGATACGGGTAAGGACGTTCGGCGATCGCGATCCCGGGCAATTGGTATTGTTAGGTCTTCCTGATACACTAAAAAACCCTCCTGCTCATAGGTACTGTCGATGAGACTGGCCATCAGGTGCCGGATCGACCCTTTATAGGCCCGCATTCGGTTGCGTCGAAACCGGTTAGCCTGGCGTTCGTCGGCAGCTTTGAGCTCCTCAAATCGTGTTGACCCAGCATAAAAGACCTTTTGCGACGTACCATCGAAATACATCAGGTCGTACCAGAGTTTATAACCGAGCGCCTGATTTTCGATAACCAGCGGTTCGGTAGCGTTGGCTTTCAAATGCCCGTTTTCTTCAATAAAATTCAAGACGTCACTATTCAGAATCTGGCATTGCCCACCAAACGGTTCGCCCAGTAATTGCCGCTTAAACTGTTTCAGGTGCCGTTGCCATAGCTTCAGGTTGCCCCGAACGGTTACAGCAGCTAACGTTTGATTGCTCGGTTTCAACCGAAAATTAGCCCGCCATTCCTGCTTTTTATCCAAACGCAGGGTGAGCTGTTGGGGCTGGTAACCGACAAAGGATGCCACTACCTCTATTGTTCCGAGTGGCACATTTGTCAGGGTATACTGTCCCTGCTCGTTTGTGAGGGTGCCCTGCGTACTGCCATTCAGGTATACATTGGCGAAAGGCATGGCTTTACCAGTTGTGGCATCGGCTACGGAGCCGGTGAGGGTAGTCGTTTGGGCAATGGTTATCGTAGCCAGCACACTTAGCAGACAGGTGGTTAACCAGACGATAAGAGGCCCACGATTCATGGAGATTGGTCGTTTATTTACCTACGTAGAAAAGGGTAGACTGGTGCAATTTTACTTACAGATCATCGGGACCAAACACTTCCATCCGCTCCCCGGAAAACGCTACGGCTCTATCAGCAAAAAGCCTTTTTGTGGCGGCCCAGGTTGTCCGGAACAGTTCACTTTGGCGGTATGCATCAAGGTCATCGATGGAGTCCCAGAGACTATAGGTCATACGAATGGCTGAGTTATCGGGATCATGTAACAGTTCGAGGTGCCGGTTGCCGGGGAATGCCCGAATCTGGTGTTTCGACCGGTCGAAGATGGCGTGAAAGTCGGGCAGGGTGTCTTCCCGAAATGTCATACGGACAATACGAACGAGCATACTATCTTCTTAGGTTGTTTCTGCTAAGTTGACCTGTATCTATCATTTTCCCTACAGGTCCTTATTGATTAGCAACGTAATGGTCAGCTTATACGCTTACTCTGGTTTAGCCATGTCTCCTCGATCACTGAGTGCTTCGGTGGGATGCCCGACGTACTTATCATTCAGAGTACAGTAAATTTCATGAAACTGACAACACATGGAGGAATGCCAGGTTTCATAGAGTAAACCCAGCGTCATCGGCGCCTTATCTCAGCGTTTAAATCCTTTCCTGATTATGCAATATCGTACATTCGGCCGTACTGGCTGGCAAGTTTCTGAAATTGGCTATGGCATGTGGGGCCTGGCCGGCTGGACCGGTTCGGACAAAGCAGAGGTCCTGCGTGCCCTGCAGCGCTCGGTTGAATTGGGCTGTAATTTTTTCGATACGGCCTGGGGCTATGCAGAAGGAGTTAGTGAACAGATTCTGGGACAGCTACTTAAGGATAACAAGGGCAAGAAACTGTATGCTGCTACCAAAATTCCACCCAAAAACCGCAAATGGCCATCCAAACCGGAGTTTTCACTAGACGATGTGTTTCCGGTCGACTACATCGTTGAATACACCGAAAAGAGCCTGAAAAACCTCCAAGTCGATACAATTGACCTCATGCAGTTCCACGTTTGGGAAGACGGCTGGGCCGACCGCGACGACTGGAAAGAAGCCATTACGAGGCTGACCGATCAGGGCAAAGTGCAGGCCTGGGGCGTTTCGGTAAATCGATGGGAGCCAGACAACTGTCTCAATACACTCCGTACAGGGATGATCGATGCCGTGCAGGTGATTTACAATATCTTCGACCAGAACCCCGAAGACAACCTGTTTCCGCTTTGCCGGGAGTTAAACATTGGGGTTATTGCCCGTGTACCATTTGATGAGGGAACGCTGACCGGTACGTTCACGAAAGAAACGACCTTCCCGGCCGACGATTGGCGATCGACGTACTTCGTTCCCGAGAATCTCAACAGCAGCGTGGATCATGCCGATGCCCTCAAGCCTCTTATTCCAGCCGGGATGACCATGCCCGAACTAGCGCTGCGGTTCATTCTGGCCAACCCCGATGTGCACACGACCATACCGGGTATGCGTCAGATACGTAACGTAGAAGCCAATTGCGCCGTGAGTGACGGGCAGCCGCTGCGGGCCAACCTGCTCAATGAACTGCAAGCGCACCGCTGGGATCGGACACCCACGGAGTGGAGTCAGTAACATAACTTAAAATCCGGTTAAAAAACTAGTTATCAAAAATTGACCACAGGTTGGAGATGGTACCTTTAGGCCTCCAACCTGTGGTCAATGAAGTATCTACCGCTTGTTTTTTTTCTGTTAATTAGCCTGTCCACCATGGGTCAGGCTGTTGTTATAGTTCGGGTAGAAGACAGTCTCACCCACGAGCCGGTTATTGGCGCCACCGTTCGTACACCTACTAAACCAGTTATTGGCGCGGTCACTGATGTCAATGGTGTTGCCCGCATCACTAACCTACCCGGTGCTATTCGAGCACTCACTGTGAGTGCCTTAAGCTATCAAACAGCTCAGTTTGCGATTCCAGTTAAAACTTCTCCGGCGACCACTACGTCCGGCGACTCTACCCAGAGGGACTCTACTCAACTGGCTATTGGCACTGCGCCCGATACCCTTGTATTCCGGCTTAAACCGACCACCGAAGCAATCGACGAAGTAACCGTAACGGCCACCCGGACCAACTCGCGCCTTGAAGACCTGCCTATCAAAGTAGAGGTGCTGGGGCAGGAAGACATGGACGAGGAAAGCGCCGTAGTGCCGGGCAATGTGAGCAGTATTCTGGGCGACATTTCAATTATTCACATTCAGCGAACGTCGGCCGTCAATGGTAATCAGGCCATCCGAATGCAGGGGCTAGACCCCAAATACACCCAGATTTTGCGCGACGGTCTACCGCTTTATGAGGGTTTCTCGGGTAACCTTGGCGTCTTGCAAATCCCGCCCCTAGACCTCAAGCAGGTCGAGATTGTGAAGGGGTCTGTCTCAACACTCTATGGCGGTGGGGCCATTGGCGGCATGATCAACATCGTTTCTAAAACACCCACCTCCGAAGAACCCGAATTCACGGCGCTCATTAACCGGTCGGGCCTGAAAGAAAGTAACGGCAATGCGTATTACTCTCAGCGCTATGCCGGTGGCAAAACGGGCCTCACCCTCTTTGCCGGTTACACCAATCAGCAGGCTGTAGACGTTACAGGCGACGGATTCACCGACAGCCCCGGCATCCGGCAGTTCAACCTACATCCGCGCTTTTTCTGGAATCCTAGTGACCGAACCAAGCTAAATGTAGGGTATGCCTATACCAATGAACACCGCGAGGGTGGTTATCTGCCTGCCCTGGAAGGCACTCAGCCCACCGCCTACCGCAACATTACGGATCTGCAACGCCACACCGTCGATTTTAACGCCAGCCAAAATCTGTCCGACGCCAACGTAGTGTCGTTTAAGGGAGCCGTCAGCACATTTCATCGCCAAAATACAGACTACCAGAAACTCTCCGACGGCAAACAGTCATCGGTTTATCTGGAAGCCAACGACCTCGTGCGGTTTGGCAAAAACCAATTTATTGGCGGTGCCAACCTAACGGTTGAAGCGTTTCGCAAAAATTCCGATAGTACCCGGCTCGTCGACTATACTTACCAGACTCTTGGCGCTTTTGTGCAGGATGATTATCAGTTGACCAGTAAGATTGCGGTGCAGGCTGGCCTCCGGTTCGATCACCACAATACGTTTGGAAACTTTCTATTGCCGCGGTTGTCGGTAAAGGTCAAACCATCGGACCCCTGGACGGTGCGGCTGAGCGTAGGTACGGGCTACAAAACGCCCAACCTATTTGTGAACCAGACGCCGGGCCAGTTGGGCGTAAGCCTCATTTTCTCGCGCCTGCTGCCCATAGACGTAACTACGGTGAAGGCCGAGCGGTCGGTGGGAACAAACGCTGATATTGCCTACAACAAAACGTTCGAAAATGGCTTGTCGGTGCAAGTGGATCAAGCCTTTTACTACACCGTCGTCAATTCACCCGTCGTATCGACTTTCGCCCCTGTATCGGGTAATCTGGGGCCGTATACGCAGTTGGTCAATGCGCCGTATAATCTGTTCAGCATAGGCACCGATACGTATGTCCGGCTTGAATATGAGGATTATGAACTTTATCTGGGCTACAATCACACGCTGTCCCGACGCAACGGAGCAGACAACACCAATTTGCCGCTGGCTCCCCAAGACAAGTTCTCCACAACGCTAGCCTGGGAAAATGAGCATTTTCGGTTTGGCGTTGAAACCGCCTACGTAGGCACACAGTATTTATATAACAACCAGCGCGTAGCCAATTACTGGTTCTTCGCCGGAGCCGCCGAGTACCACTATAATGAGCATTGGCGGTTGGTGTTAAATGCCGAAAACCTGTTTAACGTTAAACAGGCCAATTATGAAACCGTCGTGACGGGGCCGGTTACGCAGCCGACTTTTCGGCCCGTGTGGGCACCCCTGGAAGGAAGAATTGTGAACCTGGCGTTGAAGTATACGCTGTAAAAGTAATGAGTGCTACGTGTTCTAAAATTTGAACACGTAGCGCTCATTACCCTGAAACCTATCACTCAGGAATTAATACTCCTGCTCCAGCGGATGCACCATGAATTCGTCGATGACGACATGAGCGGGGCGGCTAAGAATGAACAGCATGGATTCGGCAACATCCTGCTCTTTGAGCCAGTTCTGCGATGTTTCATGACCATGGCCTTTATCGTGAAAATGCGAATCGACCAGACCCGTGTAAACGCCACTTACTTTGATGCCCATGGGCCGGACTTCTTTGCGAAGGGCACCCATGAACGCTTCCTGGGCATACTTACTGGCCGTGTAGAGGGAACCACCGGCAAACGTCCGCTTTGCTACGTCCGACGCTACCACAACTACATGGCCGGACTTCTGCGCTTTCAGGGTAGGCAGGGCAGCTTTGGTGAGTAGAAAAGTACCTTTCACGTTGGTCGCCATTAAGCTGTCCCACTCGTCGACAGAAATTTCATCTACGTTTTTGAAGATACCATAACCCGCGTTGTTAATTACTACATCAAGGCGGCCAAAGCGGTGCAGCGCAGTTTTTACTACAGCGACCATATCGGCTTCGTTAGCTACGTCTCCTGCTACGCCCACGATGTTGGTATGTTCGGCTTCGAGTGCTTTGAGGTCTTCAGCCGTGCGGGCAGTGGCAACTACGTTGGCACCATTCTGAGCCAGCAGCAGGGCCGTGGCCCGGCCAATGCCGCGCGATGCGCCAGAAATGATAACGGTTTTATTGGCTAACATGATAGTCAGTCTAAGATTTGGAAGTGCAAAGTAAGCCGGATTTCGGTTCCGGCCATCAGAACATGGGCTTATCAGGCTAAGCTGTCCTAAGCAGTTCCAGCAGAAACCATTTCCTGTTACAGACGGTTAAAGAACCGATGAATACGACTCAAACGGTTCAGATAAAGCCGGTTCAAATTGGCAAAAAAGGCATTTATATCGGGCTGGCTATTTTGATTAGCTGGGTGGGTATGCTGGCGTTTTTGCTCAATTATACTATTCGCCCGACCGATCCGCTCGTATACATATTTGTGCTGATTCAAACGCACCTGTTCACGGGTGTGTTCATCACTACCCACGATTCTATCCATGGTTTAGTAGCCCCGCAGTACCCACGCGCCAATCGCTGGATCGGCCGCATTTCGGCCATCATTTTTGCTTACAACAATTACGATAAATTGTATAAAAAGCATCACCTGCACCACAAGCACCCCGGCTCGGAACATGATCCCGACTTCCACAATGGTAATCCAAGCCTACTGGCGTGGTGGTTCAGCTTTCTGCTCGAATACATTTCGGTCTGGCAGGTGCTGGCCATGGCAGCTACCTACACGGTGCTCGATATCTGGTACCCGATGGAAAATCTGATCGTGTTCTGGATTATACCCGCCTGGCTCAGTACTATTCAGTTGTTTGTCTTTGGTACGTACCTACCCCACCGGGGAGAGCATCATACACCGCCACACAATGCCCGCAGTCAGGGCCTCAACCATATGCTAGCCTTTCTGAGCTGCTACTTTTTTGGATACCACTACGAACACCATGCTTATCCGTATCTGCCCTGGTGGAAACTGGCCGGGGCCAGGGAGCAAACAGCCACTCAACCTGGTTAGCCCAGGTACCAACCGCAAACACTGATTATCTTTCGATTAAAAAGAACTGTAACTCGTTGCTATTGACTATGATTTGGCTGGAAATTATGATCGTTGTGGCCACGGTCGTGCTGATGGAGGGGGCCGCCTGGTTTATTCATAAGTATATCATGCACGGCCTGATGTGGAACTGGCACGAAGACCACCACCATCATCACAAAGGTTTTTTTGAGAAGAATGATTACTTCGCCGTGGTTTTTAGTCTTGTTTCAATTGTGACTATTGCGGTTGGCCTGCGGGTTGAGAGCCTGTGGTTCCTGCTCTGGATTGGTATTGGGGTGATGATTTATGGGGTGTTTTACTTTATCTTTCACGACATCATCGTTCACCGGCGAATCAAGATCAAGTATTCGGCAAAACATCCTTACATGCGCCGGATTATGAATGCCCATTATATTCACCACCGCGTGCATACCCGGGAAGGGGGCGAAGCCTTTGGCTTTCTGTTCGCTCCAAAGAAGTTTGAGCCAAAATCGCGTGATTAATGAGAGTACCAAGACGATAAAAAAAGAAGCCCGGTATATACCGGGCTTCTTTTTTAACTGAACTGCATGACGGCGGTTTCCTAACGCATTTTCTTGAAATACCGTACCATTTCGCCATAGCCCAGACCCATCGACAAGCCCGTTACGGCCTGTGTGATACGTTTCGTTTTGGTCTCAATGGTTTTTGCGTCTTCAATCCAGTTGCTGAAATATGTCTGATGCCCTTTGGACAGGGTATTGAAGAAATCCAGTGCAGGAATATCATCGGCCAGACAAGCCATCAGATCGGCGGACAGCGGCATGGGATCATTATCAACGGCGAGTTCAACCTGTACCGTTGCGCCTTCTTCTTTGCGAATGCCACGGCGCATATCAGCGTTGACGGCCATAATAAATGTACCATCGCCCATGGGCACGAGTGCAACCTGCCTGATCGCGAACGCGTCTAGTTTCCCCTTTACCCGAAAAGACGTTTTCTGGCCGGGTTTGAGGGCTTCCGCTACGTCGATGGGTATATCAATGTATGTCCACCCGGTCTTTTCGCCTTTCTGACCAAAGCGCTGGAGCAGTGCACTGAAGGTTTGCATGATTTAATGCAATTCTACGGCCAACTTATTTTGGAAGGCTATGCGTACATAGATTTAGTTCGGCCCTAACCTCAATAAAAAGACAAAGTAACTGGCACCAAGCAGGCCTAAAACCAAAATAAGGGGTCCCCATCGGTATTCCCGGCGAATTTTATACCACATCATCCAACTGCTGATGCACAAAAACAGCAGCCCCAGGGCTATTCCATCCATAGCCAGCACCCAGGTGTTGGTGACCCACCAGTTCGGCCCCGCGTCCGGATGGGCTTTATTAGCGCCATTGAACGTATGCAGGGTGCGCATTTTCCCCCATATATTAAACTTAAATTCTTTCTGGGTACCTAATCCCTTTCTGAAGTCGATGTGTATATTATTTCCGTGACCCGGTACGCTAACCCGAAAATCAACGCTGTCTGGAGTCATTTTCACCTCGCTGACCTCCCCCGCCAGTCGAAGCTGCTGCATCACGCTGCGAATTACGGCTCCACTATCAAGCCTGGGAGACACCCGGATCGGCGTTTGGGTAATCATTTGTTCTCGCTCTTCCCAAAAACTGGCAAACTTCCATTGGCCATGATTTAACAACAGGCCAGTGAAAGCAAACAACCAGATGAATAGCAGTAAGAATAAGCCGATATGGATGTGCAGCTTACGGTTCCAGAAATTGAGTGATTTGGCAATGGGTGTACCAGGCATTATAGTGGCGCAATAAGCATTAAAAAATGAGTAACAACAGGCCGGAGAATATAAGCACTCCTACGGCAATGGCCGCAAGGCCCATGCGCCGTTCTACTTTTAGGCACCACCATAAAAAGACACCACTGGCGGACAGAAACAAAAGCAGGTAAACTACCCCGTCGGCCATCAGTTTCCATATCTTCAGGAAAACCGAATTGCCCCGCATGCTGGCATTGTGCTGGCCGGGCATTGCGTGCAGGTAACTCATGGCCCGCAGTGTGCCCTCTTGTTGCCGGCTGATGGTCACACTATCGGTCCGGGTATCCACATCAATTTTGGTTCGTAGCCCCGGTTTCATTACCGGAAAAGAAATATGATCCTCTTTGGTGGATATGAAGTCTATTTCTCCCTCGATTCCTAGCTTAGCAATAATAGCTTTAGCCGTCAACAAATCGGTGGTATCGCTGGGAATGCCATCCAGTTTGGTTTTTACGACTGGCAGGATTTTTATAGGAGCAAGACGGTCGAAGAAACTCAGATGGTTAAAGACCAGAACGCTGATGC
>JAQBNX010000070.1 GCA_028288385.1 Spirosoma sp. | reverse complement strand
TGGATTTAGGTGATCATCAAAAATTCATTCTTAAATGGGCTTTCGGCACAACGGTGGTTATGACACTGGCGGCCCTATTAACCGGCTCAATTCATTTATGAAAACATCGGTTCGAATTGGGTGCGGGGCTGGCTTTTCCGGCGACCGGCTCGAGCCAGCACTCATGCTGGTTCAGCAAGGCGAGTTAGACTATCTGGTGTTGGAATGTCTGGCCGAACGTACCATTGCACTGGCCCAGAAACGGAAACGGCAGGACGCCACCCTGGGTTACGATCCTCTATTGGAACGTCGCATTGAAAGCTTGCTGCCACGCTTACTGGAAAAGAAGGTTCGCCTGATTACCAACATGGGGGCGGCTAACCCACTGGCTGCCGCCCAAAAGATTATCGACATTGCCCAACGGTTATCGCTTTCGGTAAGAGTGGCCGCTGTCACTGGCGACGACGTGTTTAGCCTGCTTTCGGGCAGCGAAATGGCGCTGGAAACGGGCAAGCCACTGTCTGATTCAGGGACGCTTGTTTCGGCCAATGCGTACATGGGGACCGATGCTATTTTACCAGCACTCACTACGGATGCCGACATCATCATTACGGGACGGGTGGCAGATCCGTCTTTGTTTGTTGCCCCGCTGGCTCATGAATTTGGCTGGTCGCTCGACGATTTCGATTTGTTAGGACAAGGTACCGTAATCGGACATTTGCTGGAATGCGCCGGTCAGCTTACGGGTGGCTACTTCGCCGACCCCGGCCGAAAGGACGTACCCCACATGGCCCATCTGGGTCATCCCTTTGCCGATGTTTCACCCGATGGCAGGGCCGTTTTTAGTAAAGTTGCCGGTACGGGTGGCATGCTGAGTTTAGCGACCGCCAAAGAACAGTTACTCTACGAAGTGATGGACCCCAGCCGTTACGTTACTCCCGACGTAGTGGCCGATTTTACCCAGGTCCGATTAGAGCTAATGGGGCCTGACCAGGTTATGGCTACCGGTGGTCGTGGCCAAACCCGACCGGGTACCCTGAAAGCCAGCGTGGGATATGAAACTGGTTTTATTGGCGAAGGGGAAATTTCATATGCCGGTTCAAACGCCCTGGGTCGGGCTAAACTGGCCGGATCGATTATTAAGGAGCGGTTAAAAGACCGGTTCACGGATCTACGAATCGACTACATAGGCAGCACATCTGTGCATCGAACCAACTTTGGGCATTACCCGGACCCCTACGAAATTCGGCTCCGGGTAGCCGGGAAAGCAGCCTCTGCCCAGCAGGCCGCTTTAGTAGGTGAAGAAGTGGAAGCCCTTTACACTAATGGCCCTGCTGCTGGCGGTGGTGCCCGTAAATACGTACACGAAGTGGTCGGCATCGTCTCGACACTAATCAATCGCCATCAGCTTACTCCTCACGTTACGGTATTTCAATCATGACAATCAAGCTCTATGACATCGCCCACAGCCGGGCGGGTGACAAAGGCAATACACTCACGTTATCACTGATTCCGTACAAAGCGGATGATTACCTCCTGCTCTGCAATCAGGTTACAGCCGAGGCCGTCAAACAGCACCTGACCGATATTGTGGTGGGTGAGATCAATCGCTATGAGCTACCTAATCTACCAGCCCTTCAGTTTGTGTGTCATCAAGCGCTTACAGGTGGTGTAACGACTTCGCTCACGATGGATACGCATGGCAAAAGTTTAAGTTACGCCCTGTTGGAAATGAATATCGACGTATAATAGACATACTACAGTTGACGGAGTTTTTCAAGAAACTTCGGGAGCATACATCTTCAAATTCAGGTTTGATGATGTATATATAAGAAGCATCTGACAGTAAATAGCCATTACGTAAGACAACGTGATGGCTATTTACTGTCAGATGCTGTTCGTGCCCTTCGATTGGAAAACCGAATTGTGAGTCATGCGAAGGGTACACTAAAATCTTCGTGAAGCCGTGTTCAGTCGGATGTAAACGCGGCTTTTCACATTATTGATTTTATTACAATAGACAGGTGGATAGCGAATAAATTTTGCTTGTCTGTCCAAATTTTAATAACTCTGTACTCAGTCATAGTGCATAGGCCGCCTTATTTTTTATAAATGGTTTTCGGGGAGTAGTGGAATTGTTCAATAAAACTTGCGATGAAGATCCTAAAAAAGAAGCGTATAAACATTGGATTAGGCCTGGCAGCTATGGCATTCGCGTTGTTGACCATGCTTAGTTACAGGCCAGTACTGTTAGCTGATCTTCAGTCGGGTAATGCAGCTCCACAACGACCTAATATAATTTTCATCATCTCCGACGATCATACATCCCAGGCAATCAGTGCCTATGGCAGTAAACTGGCCAAAACACCCAACATCGACCGCATCGCCAGAGAAGGGGCCATTCTCTATAATAATGTGGTGGCCAATTCCATCTGCGGGCCCAGCCGCGCTACGTTGTTGACGGGCCAGTTTTCGCACCGGAATGGCTACAAATTCAACGAGAAGGTATTTGACATTAACCAGCCGGTGTTCTCGGAAGAATTGCAGAAGAACGGCTACCAAACTGCCTGGATTGGTAAAATGCACCTGGGCAGCCTTCCCCACGGTTTCGACTACCTCAATATTCTGCCGGGTCATGGTAGTTATTACAATTCAGACTTTGTCGACTCCAACAACAAGACGACCCGTCATCCCGGCTACGTCACCGATGTGGTGACAAAACTGTCCACAGATTGGCTTGATAAGCGAGCCACCGACAAGCCGTTCTTTCTAGTGGTTGGCCACAAGGCAACCCATCGGGAGTGGATGCCGGCGCTGGAAGACTTAGGGGCTTACGATAATGTTACGTTCCCCCTACCCCCAACGTTCTACGATAATTATGCCGGTCGTGTGGCGGCCCAAAAGCAGGACATGAGTATTGAGAAAACCATGATCCTGAAAACTGACCTGAAAGTGCATGCTGACTATGAGGTCGATGAAGCTAAAGTGCCCGAGGAAAAAGCCAGTTTGAGAAAGATGCTCTATGGCAATGCGGAGGTTAGTCCCGCGCAGGAAAAACAGTTGGACACCTACATTCGGGATGGTTCTTACCGGAGACTATCCCCTGAACAGAAAAAAGCGTTTTCGGCCTATTATGCCAAAGTTAGCCGAGAGTTTGACGAGAAAAAGCTGTCGGGTAAGGCTCTGACCGAGTGGAAGTACCAGCGCTATCTGAAAGATTACCTCTCCACCGCCAACTCGCTGGATCGCAACATCGGCAAGTTGCTAGATTACTTAGATAAAAGCGGTTTGGCTAAAAATACGGTGGTCATTTATACCTCCGACCAGGGTTTTTACCTGGGCGAACACGGTTGGTTCGATAAGCGGTGGATTTATGAAGAGTCTCTGAAAACGCCATTCGTAATTCGGTATCCGGGCGTCATCAAACCCGGCAGTCAGGTCAGGGAAGTGGTATCGAATGTCGACTGGGCGCCCACCTTACTTAGTCTAACGGGTACGGCGGTGCCCAGCTACGTTCAGGGCGAATCGTTTTTGCCGGTGTTGAAAGGAGAGAAAAAAGCGTGGCGGGATCAGGCCTATTATCATTACTATGAATACCCACAGCCTCACCGTGTTTCACCGCATTTTGGCTTACGGACTAAACAATATACGCTGGCGCGATTCTACGGTCCGGATGACTTCTGGGAGTTATATGATATTCAGAAAGACCCACACAATTTAAAGAATCTATACGGTCAGAAAGGGTACGAGAACGTAATGGCAGGGCTGAAAAAGCAATTAAAAGAGCAAATCGTCAAGTACAAAGATGATGAGGCTCTTAAGCTGATGGAGGCTAGTCCTCAGTAACCGTATACCTAGTAGTGTTAGCAAGCACTGGCTTCTGACGAAGTATGCAGGCATTTCTAAAGCCACTGTCAGTATGGTAAATAAATGGGATTAATTAGTCGCTGCATCACGGCCGAATCTTCAAGCCCCCTGATATTGGCCACGATACTGGCATCAATATGGTGCACCATCATGCAACAGGGCATTTCATAATCAATTCAGTTGCTTTGAAGAGCACGTAGCACTCTAAATTAGTCAGTTCAAGCAGGCTGGTCAACAGCAACCTTAGCAGCAGTTTGCTGTCAAATGGTTTATGGACGACTCGCGTACCAGAAAGTTTACGAAAAACACGTATTGACGTTTATTCGTAATGATTGTGCGGATTTCTTACCACCACAAACCTCAAAGAAAAGCCTAAAATTGTTGAATCGTTTGTATTGCAATAGGTTAGGCTATGATTTACTGCACCATTACCCCGTCAACTCACCTGCAATCGTTTGTAGAGAGCTATACACTAGCTCATTTCCTATTTGATAAAAGTGTACCAGGACCGATAAAACCTTTTCCGGTAAATCCGCAGCAGTGTCTGGTGTTTTACTTACGGGGTGGGCTAACAGCTTTCCATTCGACCAAAGGAACATCCCTCCGCTTCCCTCAGATAGCCGTCAATGGGGCACAGCTTTCGCGTTTCGATTTTCATATTTCGCACGAGTTCCTTATGCTCTCGGTCAATTTTCAGCCTGGGTGTTTATCAAAATTTTTACAAATGCCCCTGGCCGATGAATTTATTGACGACCGTATTGACGCCGAAGCGCTGCTGAGTCCCGAAGTTCACCAACTCCATGAACGCCTGGCAAATGCCCCTCGGTATGAAAACATTATTCCATTACTGGAAACCTATCTCTGGCAGCGAATCAGCCGACTAAAAACGGAGTTCCACCCCATTGACCAGGTTTGCCGTATCATTGCCCAACGCCCCGCCCTTTTTTCACTTGATGAGTTGGCGGGACAAGCCTGCTTATCGGCTAGTCAGTTTGAACGTCGGTTTACTCAGCAAATTGGCATTTCGCCCAAATTGTTTGCCCGCATCAATCGCTTTTACAAAGCTTATCAACTAAAAGATCAAAACCCATTGCTCGACTGGCTATCCATTGCCCTCCAGACAGGCTACACTGACTATCAGCACTTGGTGAAAGATTTTAAACAGTTTGCGGGGGCAACACCCAATAGTTTATTGCTGGCTCAGGCCAGTTCACCTGAACGGATTCTGGGTATTGGCTGAGAAACTTTGCGGATTTTCTACCACCAGATTACAGGCGACGACGTGCAATTTTGGCTCATCAACCAAAACAAAAAAGCCAATGAAACGTCGACTTTTTCTTCAAAATTCCCTTTTAGCCAGCTCCGTAGTGAACGCCCCGGGTCGTCTTACCAACAGCCCGGTCGTTAAAATCCGTCCTGACAAAGGCATCCCACTAAAAGATGGCCAGGCCCGTAATAGTGAGAAAATCGTTGTTGCCGGTGCGCCCATTGATTTTAAGTTGTTGAGCAAGGATACAGAAGGTGATCAGGCTATTTTCATCAGCTCTAACAACCGAAAAGGTGGCGGTCCACCCCTGCATGTTCACCAGAAATTCGATGAATTTTTCTGTGTACTCGAAGGCGAGTTTGTCTTTCAGGTCGGCAACGAGAAAACCATGCTGAAACCCGGCGATACGATGTTCGTTCCGCGAAACGTGAATCATGGTTTTGATTGCATCAGCAATAAGCCCGGCAAATTGCTGGTCACTATTCAACCGGCCAGTAACATGGAGGAGTTCTTTCGGCAAATAGCCGGGGCATTTTCCAGCACGGGTGTGCCTAACCTAGCCGCTATGCATAAAATTTACCAGGCACATGATTCTGCAATTATAGGTCCACCAGTAACAGAGTAATAATGTCTTTATACCTGACTGGCAATGACATTAAGGTTTATGAAAACACGCAGGAAGTGAGTGCGGAGAGGTACACCGAACTACGGGAAGCGAATACTTTGATGGTATGTTGATAAAGGTTGGGTATGAAGCAGTGGTTTCAAGCGCCTTCCCGTCAGTGTCCACGGATGGGTTATTTGAGACCCATTCCGGATTATTTCTTTAGCTGACTGATGGACCGCCAAAAATCAGTGCTTAATGCGCCAGCATCGATTTTAAGGTAAGCTTTTATTGGGCGTTTCGTATTTTCTGGTGGAGAAGATACGGGCTGCATCACTACTTTTTGCGGCAGCAGGTAGGCTTCCACTAGGGCCAGATCCCATAACGTGCGGACGGTGTCATCAGGATTTGTTTCCTGCCAGCGCTGTTTGAGCAGCCGCTGAATCGGTACGTTATCGTTTATCTTAGCGTAGATCGTATCGCGGGCAAACCGAAAGGGCAAACAAGTTGTCGTCGGCATCACCGTAATATCTAAACCAGGCGTGTTCAACAGATAATCAAACGCATTCAGGTCATTTCGGATGTTAAACTCATTTTTATCCCAGGCCTGATTTTTAATGTCATACTTGGCACCCAGCACGTAACACCTGATGCGGGGCATAATGGTGGGATCTATCAGCATAGCAGAAACCACATTGGTTAAGGCACCCAAACAAATGATGTCTAATCGTTCATCGTTCTTTAGGGCTTTGACCGTGCGGATGAGTTGCTCGGTAGTGGCCGATGGTCGAGGTTCGGTGCCACCCCAGGCTCGGCCAATCTGGCGGTCAGCTCCCAGCGGATGGGGAATAGATTCTTTGCCCATTAGCCTGAGAATTTCTTCATTCAGTTGCTGACTAATGGCCACGGTCTTGATGTTAGGAGTTGGGTACTGATTCCATTTCTCAAAAGCGATTAAATCAGCATTGTTGAAGTGAGCCGAGCTAAGACCCACTACGTTGATTGTTGGCTGGGCAAGCAGGCGCACAATGGCGTAGACATCATCGGTCTCATTACCGGTATCGGCATCCAGCCACACTTTTTGCTGTTGGGCTGTTACATCCATACAGCTCAGCAGCCATAGGAATCCAAGTAATCGTATTATTCGCATTGATCACTATGTCAAAAATTCAATTATGAACTAGTAGGCTTTTCTAACTAAAGCCTACTAAGATGAATGTTTTGTTGGAGATGTTGATTCACGTTCGGTCAATACGGCAGCATTGCATCTGCTATTTCGGATCCATATTTTTCGCCAGATCGCCGGACGTAACGCTGGTGTTAACCCCCAATGGAGGAACCTCGAGGTGGCAAATCCAGCGTAAGGCGTTCAGCGTTAGTTTGCGCAGGTTCTCGTCACCCCAATTATGATGAAAATGAAAAGCCGTATTGCCAAAACTTCGGCCGCCGTTGGCCCGTTCATATACCCAGGCTATGGTTTCTGACCGACCCGGAAAGGACTGGCTGGCCGGGGTATTTCGCAGCGAATCGGGGGGCGTAGCAGCCAGGATAGCCTTGGCCTGGGGTTTAAACCGGAGGAAGAAATAACACTCGTCGTAAATTTTAAAGGGTTTTACCCCACGGGTTATAGGATGGGGCGTAATGGTTTTGAAATCCGACGTCCAAAGTCCATGCACCGAATAGGTGTCTTCTTTAAAACCACCTAACAAGTCGAGCAACGGCTCACCATTGCCAGCCGGTAACGTAACGGCGTAGTGGAGGGCAGCAATGCCGGCACCTCGGCCGGCAGCTGCCAGTAATTGTCGTTTATAATTGGACTGGAGCACCAGATGCCCATCTTTTCCATCCATAAATAGCACGATGCCGTCGGCCTTTGTCACCAGTGTAGAATCGGAGGGCCACCCATTGAGACTAACTGTAACGACTAGATCAGGGGAGCGGGCAAACCATTGCTTGATAAGCAAAGCGCCCGCATTATATTCGTGTTCACCAGCCTTGTGGCTGGGTTTG
>JAQBNX010000829.1 GCA_028288385.1 Spirosoma sp. | reverse complement strand
TCCGTTTTGTCCCTTTTGTCCGGCCCCCCGGGGGGCCGTCTCAGAATGTGAGACAATTCTGCTAGCCTGGTTGTGTTCTGAGCCCGACCCTGTGTAAAATAGACTCATAAGCAACCGAGTAAGACCTACACCAGGAGTAACCATGACTGACAACATCGCTTCCAACGGCACCACCGACCTGTTCGCCTCTTTCCGCGAGCCCGCGTGGCACCGTCTCGGCACCGTCTTCGATGACGAGGTGACCGACTACCGCGTGATGCTTGAGCGTGCCGGTCTGTCTGGCTGGAATGTGCGCGGCCTGGACGTGGCCGCTGTCACGGACGGTGGCGTCATGCTGGACGCGGACTGGACCGTGAGCCCGCAGGCTATCGTTGCCACCATTGGCGAGCGTGAGCGCGTGCTCGGCATCACGGGTGACCGCTACACCATCGTGCAGAATGAGGAGGCTTTCGCCTTTCTTGAGTCGCTGCACGACGGCGCTCGCTGGGAGACTGCTGGCGCTATTAAGCAGGGCAAGGTCGTGTTCGGTTCTATGGCATTCGACCGTGATTTCGTGCTCGACGCTGACGGCGTGGCCGACGTGGTCAAGTCCTACCTGCTGGTCTACACCTCGCACGACGGCTCGACCGGTGTCGCTGGTGGCGTGACCCCGACGCGGGTCGTGTGCCAGAACACGCTGAACGTTGCCCAGAAGGATGCCAAGCAGACTTTCAAGATTCGCCACACGGCCAAGGCTGAGGAGCGTATGAAGGCTGAGGCTGAATTGTTCCGTAACGCCAACGCCTACATGGATGCTTTCGAGAAGTCTGCCCAGGCTCTCTACGCTACCGCTGCCACCGACAAGGCCTATTTCGACATTGTCGCTGACCTCTTCCCGAAGCCTGAGGCTGACGTGAAGGGTGCCCTTACCAAGTGGGAGAAGCGTCAGGAGACGTTCACCCAGGCCTGGAAGGGTGAGCCCAACGCTGGCATCCGTGGCACCGCCTGGGGCGTGTTCAATGCTCTGACCGAGGCCAACCAGTGGGGTCGCAACACCCAGGCTGGTCGCGCCAACGGTGCGGAGAACTTCGCCGCTGCTGGTGCCGGTTTCGACGGTCCGACGAACGCCTTCCGTAACCTGGCGTTCGACAAGGCCATGAGCCTGGTCAAGTAATCACAAAGTCAAGACCCCGTCCACATGTTGGGCGGGGTCTTTGGCTTATCCCAAATGTCCGTTTTGTCCGTGCCCCCCGGGGGGCTGGTCTAGACCAGCCCACATGTTGAGACAGACCTCTTGTAATCCTTGCTCTCAGACCCCATAATAGACACATGACCAAGACAGAGAACCTCAAGCGACTCGACAACGTGATGTTCAACGGCGTGCGGTACCGCATTGCCGCCGTCTGTGTCGGTGGTGACAGGCTTGTTATTCGCAATGCCGACACCCGCCTCATTGTTGCTACTTCTGATGTTACCAAGGGATGGAACTGATATGTACTTTCACACTGATGACGTTGACGACGTGCGTGACCTGGCTGAGGCCCTGGCCCGTGCTGCCCGGCAGGGTAAGGCCGTCCGTATTGACGTTGACTCTGCGGGTCGTCTCAAGTACAAGATTGGCGGCGGTATGTGGACGCCTAGCATTGATTCCACGCATGACATTAACCGTGACGCTGCTGTGCCCACGCGGTGCGAGTGGGTTCACCGTGAGGATAACTCTTTTTGCGGCCCCAGTTCCCTGGATGAAAGGTTTGCCACTGGACCCGAGGAGGACTTCGACTGCCACCACGGTCGTCCCATTTATCTCGCGCCGGTAAAGTGATGGACCTAGGTCCATATCGTATTGCTAAGCGTAATGAGTATTGGAGAAGGGACGCTATCTTCACAGAGTTCGACGGTATTGTTTATTGTTTGGTATTGAAGGGAATGGATGATGTTTACGCTGTACTGGATGAGTAGCACCCTTGACCTTGAGCCTATTGCGGTTGAGATTGAGGATGACCTCTTCACTCTATTCCGCCACCCGTCTACACCGGCAAATACTGCCTGGACATTTGACCAGGATGGATTCAGCAGCGATGAAGTTACTTCTAATCGCTTTGATGATATCGGGAGGTATTACATTTCCCCGTTCTGATTTACCGGCCAGCCCTTCGGGGCTGGCCCCCCGGGGGGCACTCATATCATTGTAAATGATGATTTATCAGCATAAATCGGACATATCGGACATTGTCGGGTATGCAAAAATACCAGCCATACTATCAAGTTTGGCCGGTAGGGTATTACGAAAGGTCCTAATTCCCGGGGGAAGTATTACGAACCCTCAGATTTTCCTGGGGAATTTTACATAGAGAAGTATTACGATGGATGATTTTTTCCTGGCGAACTTTCACTTCAATGTTTCAAACTCTTCTTTCATACTATGTGTTAAGTGTTATATATACTATATAGAGAGAAAACAAACTCTTACCGGGCCTACCGGCCCGCTCGGGCGGTAGGCCGAGTGTTATTACTTCTATATAGAGGAAAACATACTATATAGAACACAACACAAGATGAGAGTGTAGTCCTATATAGAGCAAATGACACTGTCAGCCCTAAAATGTCCCATTTGGGGTGAAATATTACGAAAACAGGAGATTTTCCTGTATTTTTACCTATT
>JAQBNX010000763.1 GCA_028288385.1 Spirosoma sp. | reverse complement strand
GGCGATGTGCTGGGTGTCGCGCGCATCGCCGGCATCCAGGGCGCCAAGAAGACCAGCGAGCTGGTGCCGCTGTGCCATCCCATCGCGCTGACGCGCGTGGCCGTTGACTTCACACTGGACGAGGCCGGTTGTGCCGTCCTGTGCACGGCCCGGGCCGAAACCGTGGGGCCGACCGGCGTCGAGATGGAAGCCCTGACGGCCGTGCAGGTGGCCCTGCTCACGATCTACGACATGTGCAAGGCGGTGGACCGCGGCATGACGATCGGGGATGTGAGGCTGCTGGAGAAGCGTGGGGGGAAGTCGGGGGAGTGGGTGGCGGCGAAGTAGGCACCAACCAATCCCGCCGTGCCGGAGCATCTTGAACAGGTCTTGTCCATTTCCTGTCCAACTGAGGATCAGGAATGGCGTCAATACGCGAACGCAATGGCCGCTTGCAGGCCCGTGTCATCAGGAACGGCTACCCAGACGAGGTCCGTACCTTCTGCAGCCGTAGCGAGGCGGAGCGCTGGGCGCGCGGCGTGGAAGCAGCGATGGACCAAGGCAGCTTCCAAGGCCTTGGGGACGCTGAGCGCACCACCCTCGGGGAGGTGATCGCGCGGTACATCGCGGAGGTCTTGCCCGCAAAAAAGGGCGCCGCAGAGGACACCATCCGGCTCAACGCGCTTTGCCGGCGCCCGATCGCCCAGACTTTGATGGCGCGGCTCACGCCGGCTCGGACGGCAGCGCATCGGGACGAGCGACTGCGGGAAGTTTCAGCCGGCACAGTTACCCGGGAGTTGGCATACCTATCCTCCATCATCAATCACGCACGCAGGGAGTGGGGCATCGTCATCAACAATCCAATTTCGAGCATCAAGAAACCGCCAGCCGGCCCCGGACGGGACCGAGTGTTGAGTGTGGTGGAGGAAATGCGGCTACTAGTGGCCTTGGCGCCGAGCGGGCGCCGCAATCGATGGATGGAGCCTCTGGTGGTGCTGGCTCTGGAAACTGCGATGCGGCGCGGCGAGCTGCTGGCATGGCGGTGGGACGGGGGGAACCTCCCTCGACGCACGGCGACCCTACTGACTAGCAAAAACGGTTATGGGCGCGCCGTCCCACTCTCCACCCGGGCAGTGAACACGCTGGCGTTGCTGCCCAGCAGCACGGGCGCCGTGTTTCCGGTGCGGCAGTGCGCGGTCGCAAAGGCATTCGAGAAGGGAGTCGTCCGCGCTGCACTGGGCGACCTGCACTTCCACGATCTGAGGCACACGGCCATCACACGGCTTGCCGAGAAGGTGCCGAACGTGGTTGAGCTATCCGCTATCAGCGGACATAGAAGCCTTGCGATGCTGAAACGGTACTACCACCCGCGTGCAGAGGACCTCGCGCTCAAGCTCGGCTGATGCACGGGGACACCCCGTGGCTCTACCGCATCGAACGCAGCTTGGCCGATCGACTCAGGGCGGGGGGGGGGGCGCTACCGGCGACGGTATCGGATCTTCTTCGAGAAGGGCCAGCAAAGCGCAAAGGCCCGCCATAGACAAGATCAACTTATTAGCATGCATGAGTTGTGTCAGCAACAGGCTTGAGAAGCTGGATCCGCCGAGCACGAGCAAGGGGAAGAAAGCAGTTCCGTTGGCGAGATCAGCGCCGGCCCGCCGCGATAGGAGTTTGTAGCCTTTACCGGCTTGATTCCCCTTCCACCATCGATACACCATGAATCCGACTGCGACCACAAGTGAGCACAGATCGATCCAGTTCCCGTCGATGCCATCCCAAGCCTTCAAGTACCAAGTCGGTTGTTCGGACGAAAGAAAGGCCGCTGATGCGGCCTTTTGGGGCGACGACGTTTCCGTCATCAGATGAAGTGCAGGAATTTCAGCGTGGTGACCGTGCCGACAGCAGCACCGCCCAAGGCGCCCCAGCTCCGCGCAACGTCCGCAGCGTTGTCGCCCCAGCCAAAGATGGTGCCGACCAAAACAGCTCCCAACAGTGCGAACGAACTGATCATCCGCAGGGAGCGGATCGCAGTTTTCGTATTCATAGTTCTTTTCTCCACGTGATTCGGCGGTCGGCTCTCCCGGCCTCGAAGATCATTATTAGGGTACCGGACTCGCTAAATCAAGTGAAGATTCGCGGGTAAGACGTTGTCAGGCTTCACTTTTTGCCGTCTTCAACATTGACAAACGCTTCTAAGTGCTTGATTTTTTGCGGTTTTGTACTGTCGAGCTGTCAGAGACCGCGATTTCACACTGTAGGGATTTGGCACATGCAGCTTGAGGCCTCCGGAGCACCCAGTGTGAGCGCGGTCGGCGGTGCGCCTGAACCCAAGTACCCGAGGGAGCCATCCCCCCGGGGTTCGCACTTGTGGTCCACATGGGGGGTGCCGAGGGTCAGCTCCACCACGCCCTCGCATCGCAGCGAAAAGATCGGCGTCCGCCGGCAACGTGCACACGAACATATCTGCCGCCTTGGGCAGGCCGGCAAGCAGGTGCTCCAGCGGTTCCTTGCGTTCCTCTAGCGGGTGCGCCGACCGTTCCAATGTTGGATTGCCTCGCGCGGCCGTCACTCCGGGGCGGCTTTGCGTATCCGTGTGGAGCGGCCCGGGCGCCCAGCATGCGGACATCCCGGATACCGAATCATTGCGCCGCCGCGCGGTGCAGGAAGGCATGCCGGCGGATCGAGTGCAGCCGGTCGACCACGTCCTGCACGATGGGTCGCTGGACGTCATTGAACGCCGCTTCGACGCGGTCCTGAGTTCCCACGTCATCGAGCACCAGCCCGACCTGGTGCGGCACCCGCAGGAGGTGGAGCGCCGGCTCGAGGCCGATGCGCGCTATCTGGTGCTTGTCCCCGACAAGCGCTACTGCTTCGACCGCGACATGCCTGCGTCAGCTATCGGCGAGGTGCTGCAGGCGCACGTGGACCAGCGCAGGCAGCACACGCTGCGCAGCGTGGTCGAGCACCACGCATCCAAGACCCACAACGATGCGCACAAGCACTGGCTCGAACCACGGCGAACCTTGGCCGATACGCTCCCTGTCGACGTAGCCAATGTGATCGCGGCGACGCGCGAACATAGGGAGGCGGGCGGTCGCTACATCGACGTCCACGCCTGGTACTTCACGCCCGACAGTTTCCGGCAGATCCTGGGCCTGCTGCATGCGCTGGACTTGACCCGCCTGCGGGTGGAACGGCTTTACCGCACGCGGCAAGGCAGCCCGGAGTTCTGGGCGGTTCTGGCGCGGTCGCCCAGCGACGGCGGCCCCTGGGCCGGGATGTCCGCCCAACCGGAGATCGCTTGGGGGGGACC
>JAQBNX010000062.1 GCA_028288385.1 Spirosoma sp. | reverse complement strand
TGTGGAGCGCTGGTTATTACCCCAACCCTTTGGGCGGTTATGCGAGCAACTGGGTGAGCAGGGCTACGCCTTTGATTATGTTTCCGACGCGTTACTGAGCAGCCTGACGGCCAGCAGGCAAGGCGTTCGTAGCCCCGGTGGCGCAACGTATCAGGTTATTCTGGTGCCCCGTACAACCTACATCCCCGAAACCTCACTACGGCAACTGGCAAAACTGGCACAGCAGGGTGTACGAATTATTTTTGATGGACAGTTGCCGCAACAGGCAGCCGGTTTTTACAACCACCAGACGCGGTCAGCAGATGTGCAACAACTAGGCAAAACGCTTCAAAAGCTACCTTCCGTAGTCGTTAGTACCGATGTCTTCGAAACAATGAAACGGCTTGGTATTCGGGTAGAAAGCTGGGCATCCGAAGGCTTATCGTTTATGCGTAAACGTCAGAGGAACGGCCATTCTGCAGACACCATCCAGTACTTTATCACGAACTTAGGGAATCGCTTTCATCAAAACTGGCTTACACTGTCGGCAACGGGTCAGGTGATTCGCTATAATCCGCTGACGAATCAGCAGGATCCCCTCCCCGTGCGGAAAGGTAAAAATGGGCACAATGACGTGTTTTTACAGCTTGAGCCGGGAGAATCCTGTTTTATCAATGTGCACTCGGGAACGCCCAGCTATACCGATGCGGCTGAACAGCAACGGCTCGCTTCGCCGTCAACGAAAACAGCCATTCCCTTACAAAATCCCTGGCAAGTTCAATTCGTGGAGGGGCGCCCGGCACTAAGCATATCGGCCACAATGCAGAAACTGGTTTCCTGGACTACGCTATCCGATTCGGCAGGTTACTTTTCGGGTACAGTCCGCTACACGACAAATTTCGATTTGCCCGATGGCATAACCGCGTCAACATATGTGCTAAATCTTGGCGATGTGCGCGAAGTAGCCTACGTGCAGCTAAACGGCCAACCGCTGGGAACGGCCTGGTGCATTCCTTTCCAGTTGTCCATTCCGGCCAATCGACTTAAACCACGCGACAACCAACTGGCGGTTTCTGTCACGAATCTGTCGGCCAATTACATGCGGCTCTATGACCGGCAGAATCCCGGCTGGAAAAAGTTTTACGATATCAACATTGTCGATATTCGCTATAAACCCTTCGACGCCACAACCTGGGATGCGCTCCCTTCGGGTTTGCTTGGCCCCGTCACCTTGACGCCGAGAGGCCGATAAGCGCTTAACGACCTCATTTATAGCCGGATAGTAATCTAATCCGCTAGACATTACCGCTTAATAACTAGATAGTTGCTCTGCTCTCGCCAAAGAATATATTCGTACTAGATTAACCGGAAGGCAACCTGCATCATTTCGACGATTTAAAAGTACCAGACTGCCCGTAGTGGCGGTGTGGCTGACTACGCAGTATCGCATACATACCCGCTCTATTCTTCATCTAGCAGTTCCAGGTAAACGCTTCTCAATCAGGAAGTACGCTGTTGTGTAACGTTTTAATACGGGTCAGCATGAATCCTGTGTCTATGAGAATACCATAGCCGTTAGGACGCCCCGGTCTATGTCTGCTTCCTTGGTGTGTCGCGCACCGAGGAGGCATCACACAAGCGATACAGATATAAAAGTTAAGTCGAGATCACGAGTCAGTTACGTATAAATTAATAAGCCGCTCAGACTGGGCTGGCCATACCTTCCTCTTTTTTATCTAAAAATACGAGTCATGAAAATTGTTAGCTTTTCGTTGGAGCAAGCCAATAAGTATTTCGGCAAAATTGACGGCGCTCGATTTTTCATCGGTAGCCGCGTTCCGTTTGATGGATCTAAAGGACTGATGAACGCAAGTGGCCTGGCCACGCAGCGGTATAATCGACTGGATTTCAGAGATACATATGGTTTTTGGGCGGACTTTATTCACCCAACCGCCACGGCCGAAGGTGGCTTTTTTCACACACTTAATACCTACGATCGGGCACGGTTTACCTTTTCATTTCTACAATATGGCGCCCATGTACCCAACGGTGATTTTGTCGCTTATTTCAGAGCGCTTCTCAAATTACCACTTGCTGCCGATTACTTCCCGGATTTAAAACTCGAAAATAACAGAGTTGTCCGGCTTACGGATAAGGGATCGGTTGTGTTGGAAAGCGATGTTTCGACAGAAGGGCTTATGGATTATCTCAATCCATCCCTTAACGAAGTAGAAGACACCGAAGTTATTCAGGCAGCCAAATTGGTGCATTGGGTACAAAACGACCCACAGCATCGGCTGACCCAAATTGATATTGGCATCAAGCATTTCAAAGCTAAAATGCTTGAGTATGCCACTTTATATGGACTGGACGGCAAATCCGATATACTATGCTTAGCCATTTGTGACATTCGGCACCAGGGCCGGGGCAAAAGTGCCATTATTAAAGCCGCTCTACAAAGTCCAACTCCGCTGAAAGCCCTGTTGGAAATCGGCGAGCCAAAGTATCATGAACGCCTTGTGGTTATCCGTCGCGAAATTAACCGTCTTGTCGTTGAGGGGACACTGGGAAAACGGAAATACAGTTTGGCAAAAAAAGACTTTGTGATGGCTTAATCAAGCTAAGTAATTGTAATTCTGGCTGTTCTCAGTTACGTAAATCAAGTCCGGCATCTCTTCTCTTCCTCCCATGACACAGTCACTACCTATA
>JAQBNX010000038.1 GCA_028288385.1 Spirosoma sp. | reverse complement strand
GATTTGAGCTTTTCCTGAACAGGATGTTGGGTTTATCACGCCGTTTTTCTTCATTTTAGGTGATCTAAAGCCCTGTATTACACAATGTATGACAGGATTCAAATTTAGTCTTACATTAGGTAGTACTTATCATATTGGTGATTATACAACAGGGTAAGTGCTGATACTTGGTTTACCCTTGGATAAAAGGTGGGCATTCTTTGAACACGATCTACGTATCTTGCCGATTGATACGCAAGAAAGAAATACCGTTTCATTTCCACTATGAGAACGCGAATACTGACTTTAATCGCCCTTTGTAGCCTACTGGCCCACTTCGTACTCGCTCAACAGGCAACCTCAGCACAAAAGAAGTATAAGCCAGGCGACACCTTCAAAGAGTGCGCGGATTGCCCTGAGATGGTCGTAATACCTACGGGCACTTTTACAATGGGTAGTCCACCCAACGAGGTAGGACGATTGGAAGTGGAAGGACCTCAAAAAAATATAACTATTAAACAATTGGCTGTCGGCAAATATGACGTCATACTGGCGCAATGGAAAAGTTTTGTCAAGGCAACCCATCGCTCAATAGTGGCAGGATGTGCATTCAGTGGGTTTAAAGATACGGGTCGCAAAGATTGGGATGCTAATCCTGAAGCATCTTGGCAACATCTGGGCTTTCCCCAGGATAGCACCCACCCTGTTGTTTGCATAACCTGGAATGATGCTAAGGATTATGTAAAGTGGTTGAGTGCAAAGACAGGAAATACCTATCGCTTATTAACCGAAGCCGAATGGGAATATGCCGCTCGGGCAGGAACGACTACGCCGTATCCCTGGGGATCAGTGGCGAGTCATGAATTTGCTAATTACGGTGCTGACGCTGGCTGGCAAGGCATTGCGATAGGGCGTGATCAATGGCACTATACTTCACCCGTTGGTTCTTTTCCACCCAATGCATTTGGGCTGTATGATATGCAGGGCAATGTGTTACAATATGTTGAAGATTGTTTTTCGTCCACCGTTTCTGAATTACCTGCTGATGGTAGTGCTTACCAAGCCGATGTTGTTTTGACTATGACGGGAAGGTTTTCGTTTATGAATGGCAAAAAATCCTGTGAAAGCCGTATCGTGCGGGGAGGAGATTGGGGCGATCCGCCCCACATGCTTCGTTCCGGATTTCGTAATTGGGCTCCCGGACGTGGATTTACCATTGACAATTATCGGAGTGGAGGTGTTGGCTTTCGAGTTGCCAGAGAACTTTGATCAATCTTTCTTAAACTAAAAAAGTGTGTCAGCATTTAAGCTGACCTAATTTTAGGGGCTGTTGCAACAGTCGATATCTGACCATAATCGCTGCATTTACCGCTCATTTTTGACGATGAAATGGCCAGAAAGTAGCTGATCAGTTAGGCCTTCAAAATTCCTTCCAGACTTTTGCAACAGCCCCGTTGATTATGCAACAAAAAAGCAGACTAACAAGGCCAGTCTGCTTTCCGCTCTATCCACACCATAAAAGAATGCTTAAACTCTCTCAGATAAGCAGTTGAAGTGGTTGTATCGCTTATTTAATTGATCAGCCTAACAGGATGGGTACCCGCTTAGGCAGGGTAGTGGTTACAACTCTCGTCCAAACTCCCAGGTATACTGCTGAGTACCAATCTGCCTTTTCCAGGTCATCACTTCACTTTTAGCACCCGAGCTTAACGTCCTGTCGGTCAATTCCAGTTCGGCTTCGTCTTTACTACCGTCGGTATGGGAGATTACGATTTTACTACCCTTAACCGACCACGTATCCCCCGTTCGGGGGCCAAATTGTAACGGACTAAGCCCAACGGCAGCACAAATTGTCTGCGAAACAGCAACCAGTGAACCGTCGCTTTTAAAATCATATAATAATACAGGTAAGCACTTGGAGGTTTGAAGGTTTAACTGAACATAAAACTCCACGATGTCATCGATGTTGTTGTCAACCGGCGGGGTTACATAGAGGTGTTTCCAGGCCCAGACACTGGCAACCGTCGCCGGATGCGTATTCTTAGGCGTGGGGTCGCTAGTTTTTTTGCTGCAAAAAGCGGCCAGTAGCGGGAGGGTCAGCAACAAGAGAACGCTCCGAGAAGGAAACCGGGTGGTTTTCATGGGATAGGTTTAGTTAAGTACCGGCGTATCGAAGGTGCCTTCGAGCAGATAGGATTTACCGTCTTTCGCATTTTTTCCCCTGCCCGTAAACGAACCACTGCAACGAGTTTTGGTCGCCGTACTCACCACTACTTCCCCAGAAGTAGGCTCTAAAATACCAACCGTACCGGCATAAACTTCCGGCAGTGCGTAGCTCTGGTAAAGGAAATTTGCCTTACCGATAGTGAGCGTCTGGGGATCAGGGGTAAACGGGTAAGTACCCGTCGATTGCCCAATAATATCCAGCGTAAGCGTATGCTTATCATCGGGGCTGCTGATTATCACCGAATACGTATCGCCCCCAAGGCCCGACGTTTTCGTGGTGTTAAACTCGGTGACGACCTGCCCATTCTGGGTCAGTTTGATGGTGGCGGAGCCCTGGCCGGTGCTGCTCTGAGGATCGGGAGTGCTTTTTTTGCGGCAGCCAGCGCCCGTAACCAGCAGAATAACCATAGCGACCAGGTAACCGAAGGCATGTGCTTTCATAACTATTTCTTTTGGTTGAATTGATTCCAGGTTGTAGAATAACGTTCTCTGGCCCGTAACCGAGAACAAGGCTTCCAATAATTGACGTAATCGATGGCTTCGCCAACGCTTGAAGCAGGTCGGATGGGCTATGCGCCTTGAAAGGACTGGCCGACCGGAATCAACCACCCTAAATGATCATGGGCATCATTGAAGCCCGGCACAACGGTTTTGCCCTTAAGGTCAATGCGCCTGGTTTTGACACCCGCTAATTTTTGAATCGTTTGATTGGAACCGACAGCCAGTATTTTAGCTCCTTTTATGGCTAAGGCATTCACATACGGGGTCGTAGCATCAGCGGTAAAGATCTTGCCGTTGGTCAGAATCAACTCAGCAGATTGGGCCCCTGAGCAGGCGGGTAGCAGGGTGAGCAGGACAAGCAGGCGCATGACGGGGAAAGGGAAAAGGTGCGCTGCAAACCTAAAGCGGGACAAGGCTTGATCAGGTGGACAAATCCGACCAGTTTAGGCGAATACCGGTATACACTTTCATGGCCCAGAGGCCTTCCTGCTCCAGAAGCTGGGTGGGCGTGGTATCAGCAAATTCACGAAAATCACGCACTAAATGCGGAAAGTCATAATAACGACATTGTAACGCAACATCGAGCCAACTAAGCTGGGGATAACGATCTTTCAGCCGAAACGCCTGACTAAAGCGGCTAATTCGGGCGAATAGTTTGGGACTCATACCGATGCGTTCCCGAAAGCGCCGTTCAAAATGGCGCGGACTCAGGCAGGATTGGTCGGCCAGGTACTCGATGGACACCGGATGCGTTCGGTCAAGGAGTCGTTCGAATACCCCCTCAAACCGGTGAATAACCGGATTCAATCGACGATATTGGTCAAGCAGAAAACCCTCAATGGTGGCGATCATTTGCGGGTAGTGTTTTGCCTCAGCGAGTTGCTGCCGGATCTGGCCAATTTCACGGGGCCAGACCCATGCGCTATCCAGGACATGTTCAGCCCCGAACACAGCGGGTATGGGGGCTCCTAGGAGTCGTTGCAGGCCACCGGGCCGAAAAAATACCGCAATGACCAGGTGGTCTCCCTGGATACTTAGATTTACCCGTCTGGTTTGGGGTCCAACGATGGTGCTGAATGGGATTTTTGCTTCCCCATTCTGGGTAATCACATGATTTCGAGGGGGATTACCGGGATAAAAGTACAGTGTTTGTTCGGTAGCGGGCGGGAAGGGCTTTAGGATGGGGGTATCTGTTAGGGTCTGATCGCGAAAGACCATCATTGCCTGCACATGGGGTGCCAGTTCAAGCGATGGTTTATAGAACTGGAGAAGCATAAGCAGACAACCATTAGGCCAGAAAGAGGGGAGTGAAGGTATGAAAAAGAGACCAGATCCGGGTGTTCTTTTAGTTACAGGTAGTCCTAATCATCGTTTTGGCTGACATGTTGATCGTCTTCAGCCGTTGCTGGTAACAGTAGTGTGCCAGGACTGACTTCACGAGGGAAGTAATGGTCGTATGAGAGCCTGTCATGGGCTAACAGCTCATGACAGGCTCTCGTTGCGTTGACATTGGCAAAAGCCCCTGTTGTATACCATCGTGAAGGGTCGGGGAATGCTTACAATCGGTTTTGAGAGGGATAGGATGAATGTACCAACCCAAGCTTTGCGCCCGTAGAGCGTGGTAATGCCCTGCCGAAGGGAGATGGGACAGTTGTCTACTTCCCAATCGACCATTTTGTAGTCATGGGGCACAGGCCAGGAGATGTAGTGAGAGTTATGATTGGAAAGGGAAACAGAGTCACATCGTTGGAGCTTGTCAATGGGCACCCGATTGATGTAAATTGCACCAACGACTGTTGGGATAAATGTGCAGGCAAATGAGAAAGCTAGTTCTAAAATAACAAATGACCATTGATGGATAAAAAGCCGGCCCTAATGGGGAGATGGATTCGCTTGTTTTCGATAGGGAC
>JAQBNX010000017.1 GCA_028288385.1 Spirosoma sp. | reverse complement strand
TGCAAGTTCCAGAGCGCTACGTGCCAACCTAGGTTTTTGATAATTCGGGTATGTTGAAAAAACACCGGCATGTGCATCAGCCAGAGTTGGTCGGTACACAGTCCAGCGCAGAAGTTTATGTAGGCCCGGCTTTCGATTCTATCGTGCCACCAGGCTAGTAGCCGGTTCGTTTCCTCCGAGCGCCGGAGCGCCAAAAAATCAGCGCTGTAGAGACCGACATTCTGAAAGAACTTCTCGTCGGGCCAGGCCATATCTTTAGGTTGTTTGGTAATGTGGGGCGTCAGCAGGGCATTTGCCGTACTTAACTGGGTCCATATGGGAGTTATTGAGGTGCTAAACAATAGGTTGGGATCGGCATAAACCAACTGCGAAATAGCAGGATATCGCCTGAAAATCTCCGTGAGGAACATGGGTTTACAGGCTGCTACAAACTCAGTGGGAGTATAGCGGGCCGAGAGTGCTGCTAACGTTGCGGCCGGCAGCATTGATTCAATGGGCAGCAGTAGATAGGGCGATGTAAAATGAACGGGGAGGTGGGCCGGGTCGTCGGCTAACCCAATTATAAACGGCTCTGGATGGCCGTTGGTGTCAAGGGCATGAGTTGAAAAACTGTCGCCCAGCGCAAAGGCCTGGGGCAACTGGCGGATGGTACAGATGGTTACTAACACAATGGGGCAAAGCTAACTCATTCGAGCAAATCGCCCAAAGCGGCTAAGTAAGGTGCCATCCAGTTTGCCGACGGGTCGGCATAGCGTTTGTAATTGCCATTATAGAAACTTTGCAACACTGGCAACAGCCGTTGTACCCGATGACCAGGCAGGCAGCTACGCATGGTGAAATGTGCCAGCCGCCGATTCAGTTGTGACAAACCGGGTGCGTTGGCAGGCACGCGAACGGTCAAAAGCTGGTGGATAATAACCAATTGCATTTGTTTTTGGCGCAGGGGAGCCAGCTTTTTAGCACGGTGGCGGTCCATTCGGTCTCGTAAACGAGTGCGTTCTTTTGTTTCTTCTGGTCGCACACCAACCTGTTGTTCCTGGTGAGTTCGGTAGAGTTGCAGAGGTTTGTCAATGAACTGAATAACTTCGCAGGCTGCCGAGACTAACCCTAACCAGCCGTCATAAATATACCCCGGTAGCGCTTCTGGAATAGGCAGCAACGTTGCCAGAAAATCCCGTCGAATGACCGTTGCACAGCCCATAACTCGGTTGCCATCGAGCATAATGTCCATCGATTCGCCGGCTAACCAACGTTTTTGGGTCTGCTCATTAAAACGAACCACTTCCCAAAATCGACTCTGGCGACCCTGTAGTTGCTCGTCGGTTACCCAGGCATCGCAAAAGGCCAGTTGGACCGTTGGATGATCGACCATGTATTGCACCATAGTGCTGATTTTTTCCGGAAACCAGTAATCGTCCTGATCGCAGATAAAAATCAGATCACTCGTGCATTGACGTAATACCTGTTCAAAATTCTTATTATAGCCAAGACGCTGTTTGTTTTCCAGAATACGAACAGAAAATGGGGCCTCGGCCGCAAACTGCTGCAACAGGGCGACCGTACCATCCGTAGACTGGTCGTCACAAATGACAACTTCATCTGGTTGGTGATGCTGATCGAGAATGCTTTGCCATTGGGCGAGCAAGTGATTTTCACCATTATAGGTACAAAGAGCAATCGAGCAAGTTGGTCGGGCCGGTACAGCCATACAGTCTATTAAATTTGGTAGCCGTAACGAGCGAAAACTGTTTGCCAATAAGCTTTCCCATGAATATCCCAGGCGTGACACCCAAACGGCAACTGGCCGCCATTGTAGTGCGCAATGGCCCACTGTGGGTAAAACTCTACTGAAAAAAGCAGGGCTTTTCGGTAAGTAGGAATGCGTAGCATTGGCCAGTAACGATTTACTTCAATACCCCAGAACACATCCTCATTGTATTGGTGATGATGAATGCGTTCATATTTGATAATTTTTTTGCGAAACCGGCGGAGGCACCGCAACATAGCTGGAATACGTCGAAGAGATAACCCGCCATTACCCACACTGTTCAGACTTATAATTTCGCGCGGGGTTATGCCATCCCCTTTTTTTAAGTCCAGCCAAATAGCAATGCGCTGCTTCAATTTAAATAAAACCCGGTCCTGCCAACCCGTAAAATCCCGATCACGAAGCCAGGGAGCTCCAATAAAATCATACCGCTGCCGGCACCAGTCAGCCAGTTCATCCCGAAAGACGAATGCATCCAACTGATGAATCAGTATATACTCCACATTGGCGAAGCTTTCATAAAACTCCTCGGAGAGCATGAGTCGGTTATACCCCTGAATATCAGCAAAATAATCATTACTGAAAGTTTTGACCTGAAAAGCAGAAGAGAATCCCAGGTAAAAGGAAATGTCGAGTGAATGAGGTGCTACCAGATAAGTCGTATAGCTACCCAACACACGCTGACATTGGGTCAGGGAAATCAGTTCATAAGCAGTCGGTTTTGGTTTGTAAACAGGAATAACTACTGCGACGCTCACCGGAGAAGGATGGTTCATACAAGCTTTGGCTGACCCAATTGCTGTTGTACCGCCCTCTG
>JAQBNX010000004.1 GCA_028288385.1 Spirosoma sp. | reverse complement strand
CGAACACCCCACCCAGTGCCGGACTCGTCTCTTACAGGCCTACTTTGGCGAAAAACCTGGTGACCGCTGCGGCATCTGCGATAATTGCCTGAAAATAAAGAAGTCTTCCGAAGGGTCAGTCCCCTCGTCAGTTGTGCGGGAGCAGGTGCGCGACTACGTAGCGTTAGCCAATGGTCCCGGGGTATCGCCCAAGCAATTATCCTATCACTTCGCTCAAACCGACGCCGACGCCCTGGCCCAGACGGTTAAGCAAATGCTGGCTGAGGAAGAAATCAGGTATAACAAAAATGGAAACCTGACCCTGAATCAGTGAGCTTATCGTGTCAGTTCATACATTGGAACTGGGCTTTATAAATAACGAGTCTAAAAAAGAGGTTATGTCTGTCTGCTTATCCATGAGATTCATCCGATACGTCCCCTTACTTATCATAACGTTATTAGTTACGTCTCTTTACGGACAAACGACGGGCAAAGGCGACCGCATCAGCGGACCTAACTTTGCAACCCGCAGCCCCATTCTGGGACGGCATGGCATGGTTGCCACCAGCCACCCGCTGGCTACACAAATTGGTCTGGATGTGTTGAAGCGGGGTGGCACCGCCGTCGATGCAGCTATTGCCGCCAATGCTGCGCTGGGCGTTATTGAACCAAATAACTGCGGCATCGGAGGAGATTTATTTGCCATTGTCTGGTCGGCCAAAGACCGGAAACTATACGGCCTCAATGCGAGTGGACGTTCCGCCAAAGGACTAACGTACGATGCACTGCGGACGCAATTGGGTAGCCGCTCGCAGCTACCACTGTATGGTCCGCTGTCGGTTTCGGTGCCGGGCGCCGTAGATGGCTGGTTTCAGCTTCATCAGCGGTTTGGCAAACTTTCCATGCGTAATCTTCTGGCACCCAGCATTCAGTATGCAAAAGAAGGAGCGCCCGTACCGCAAGTAATTGCCTATTCCTGGCAGGTGGCGGCTGCTAGGCTGGCGGCAAATGGAGCTGACATTACCGAATTCGACAATTTCCGGCGAACGTTTTTGATCAATGGTAAAGCTCCCACCGAGGGACAGGTGTTCCGCAATCCTGACCTGGCGGGTACCTATGAAGCCATTGCAACCGGTGGCCGGGATGCGTTTTACAAAGGCACGCTGGCCGATGCAATGGACCGCTACGCCCGTCGAACGGGGATGCCTCTGCGTAAGCCTGATCTAAGTGCGCACAAAAGCCAGTGGGTGGAGCCCGTATCGGTTAACTACCGCGGCTACGAGGTGTATGAGATGCCGCCCAATGGCCAGGGCATAGCGGTATTGCAGATGCTCAACATTTTGGAAGGATTCGACCTGAAACGACTGGGCCACAACAGCGCCGATTACCTGCATCTGCTCGTAGAAGCCAAGAAGTTGGCTTTTGAAGACCGGGCCAAGTACTATGCTGATCCGGATTTTGCCAGGATACCGCTAACGGGTTTACTGGATAAAAACTACGCAGCCGAACGTCGTAAACTGATTGACCCCAAAAAAGCGTCGGAACGCCTGGATGCCGGGGCGCTGGCACTGCGGGCCGGCGATACGGTATACCTGACGGTGGCCGACGAAGCCGGCAACCTGGTGTCGCTTATCCAGAGTAATATGCTGGAATTTGGCAGCGGCATGGTACCTGACGGTATGGGGTTTGTTTTTCATAACCGGGGAACCAGTTTTACCCTTCAGCCTGGTCATACCAATGTATATGCCCCTGGTAAACGTCCTTTTAACACCATCATTCCGGGTTTCGTCACCAAAGGCGGACAGCCCTTTTTGAGTTTTGGGGTGATGGGAGGAGCCATGCAGCCCCAGGGACATGTGCAGGTGCTTTGCAACCTCATTGACTTCGGCATGAATGTTCAGGAAGCAGGCGATGCGGCCCGATTCAGCCATTCAGGCAGCAGTGAACCAGTAGGCACGATGATGACCGACGGGGGTAAGCTGGCACTGGAGAGCGGCATCACCAAAGAGGTCAGGACGGCGCTGGAACGCCGAGGCCATCGCCTTGCTGAAACAGACTTTTTTGGTGGTTACCAGGCCATTCAGTGGGATGCTGTTAACCGGGTTTACTGGGGCGCTAGTGAGATGCGAAAAGATGGGCAGGCAGCAGGGTACTAATCAGGAGCTTTACACAAGCTGGCTATAATGCACTCCTTGTCTCCTTAAGGCTCCTAATAACGCTATGTGCAGACCATCTGAAGGGCTGATAATTTATAGACACCGTTCATTAGGATAACGTAACAATAATGCGGGGCCCTATAAGCCCATAAGCCAGCGCAGCGTCTGTGCGTTACGCACGGCATTGCCCCCGCCATCATTATTGAAGTAGACAAATACCTCTTTGTCCTGACCAACCCACTCCCTGATTCGTTCGGCCCACCAGTTTAAATCTGCGTCTGAATAAGAGCCACCGTACAAATACTGACTATCTGGACCATGCAATCTCACATACACAAATGGAGCGGTCGTCCGCAAGATGCATGGCAGGCCCGCCCCGCTCATGATGCAATACGCCACCTGATGATCCTCTAACAGGCGAAAAATCTTTTCTTGGTGCCAGCTGGGATGGCGGAATTCGACTGTTGTTCGCATCCAGGGAGGAACCTGGCTTAAAAAGTAAGCTAACCGGTCGTAGTCGAAAGCCTGTTGAGGAGCCAACTGAACCAACAAAACCGCCCGCTTATCCAGTAACTCATGCCAGCAGGCCCTGATCCGATCCATCCAGACTTCGGGAGCGTACAGCTTTTTAGCGTGGGTCAAACCTCGGGGTGCTTTCACACTCAACTGAAAGCCATGGGGCAAGCGCTGCCGCCAGGAAGTAAAAGTGCGGTGCTTGGGCCATCGGTAGAAGCTGCTGTTGAGTTCAACCGTTTGAAAGTGCCGGACGTAGTAACCCAGCCGGTCATGAACCGGGGTAGGATAAGGATACAGGACACCCTGCCAGTGATCATAACTCCAGCCCGATGTGCCAATGTGAATGCGTGCTGGCATCGGCTTATTCTTTGTCCAGATGAGTTTGTGTTCGGGTTACTCTCTTCTTAACTGGCAAATGCCAAAGTCGTTTACAACGGTGTCACAGGATGACCTTATAACTATTGCTGAGGCTGCCACATGACAGTTTCTTTCCATTCCTACGGAAGCAGTTAATACAATGGTATGTTTTAAACCAGTTGCAGTGGCTTCAGCTTAGCTGCCACTAGTAGGTAGATGGACTGAAACAGCATGCAGAATAGCGGGTTGATACAGATTTAAATAAAATTACCCACACGGCACTCCATGTGGGTAGGTAAAAAATGAGGTGGTTAAGGACGGATAGCTTGTAAGGGAGCAGTTGATCAACAATTATTGTTGTGTTGATAGTAGCTGTTGATAAGCGACCGAACCAGGCCGTCCATTACCCACTTAAACTTTTGGCTCCCACCCTTTTTCGTACTCCCGGCCCCATAGCTTCTGGGCGTCTTTATCATCCAGAATATGCCCGTTTTTAGGGTCAATTTTTAAGTCTCGGCCTACCCGCCATGCAATGTTTCCTAACTGCATAGCAACCACACTCTTGTACCCTAGTTCTACATCACAGTTGGGCCGGCGATTGTTTTTGATCGCATCCAGAAAGTCCATGACGTGAAGACTATCCATACCCAAACTGGGGCTGGCCGTATTACGTCCCTGTACATCACTTTCCGCTACCGGCGGCTTCACCTCTTTCACCAGCTTGCCATCCAGATCATATACCTTGTAACTGTCACCCCCTGTGTCCAGACTGCCGTTTTCTCCGTAGAAAATAATACCCCGGTCCAGGCCTTCGATTTTTCGACCGTTTGAGCTTCTGGACTCCCACATCAGCGATACCCGCCCCGGATAATCCATAATAACGATTTGCGTGTCGGGTGTCTCCCAGTCGTCTTTAAATTCATACCGACCGCCTACGGAGCTCACCCGCGTTGGAAAATCGACACCCAGGCCCCAGCGCGCTACGTCGACCTCGTGGGTACCATTATTCAGGGCTTCGCCGGTACCCCAGTGCCAGAACCAGTGCCAGTCGTAGTGAATTAGCCCCTCTTTGTAGGGCATTCTCGGTGCAGGACCCTGCCATAAATCGTAGTCAAGCCAGGAGGGTACCGTTCCGGGCTTAAGCACCGTAGCTTTACGCTTGTTGGTATACCAGGTCTTGGCCATATAAACCCGCCCGATGATGCCATTATGCAGTTGCTCGATACCCTGCGTTAAGGTCGGAGCCGAACGCCGTTGCGCGCCCATCTGAACCACGCGATTGTATTTACGGGCTGCGGCAACGGCCATTTCCCCTTCTCTCGGATTGTGGCTCAAGGGTTTCTCTACATAAACGTGTTTACCAGCCTGGCAGCCCATAATTGTCAGCGGAGCGTGCCAGTGATCGGGCGTAGCGATGTAGATGGCATCAACGGATTTATCTTCCAATACCCGACGGCAGTCTCTCTCTGATTTAGGCTTCAGGGTCTGCTTGGTTTTAAGAACCGATTGAATCGCCTTCGGAATGGCCCGTTCGTCTACGTCGCAGATGGTGGCCACCTCGCCATTTTTCTGATTGGCAATGGTACCACTCATGCTGTTGCCCCGGCTGTTAACGCCAATGGCGGCTACCCGCACCAGTTCATTGGCACCCATGATTCGGTTATAACTTTTGGGGCTGAATCCAAAAGCCCCCCCTCCTACTGCCATACCAACCGAGCCGGCGGCTATTTTCTTTATAAACTCGCGTCTTTTTTGCATGGTATTTACCTATAAGGCCTTGATTTTTATTTCTAAACGAAATGACGCTGCCATACTCCTGCAAGAGAATATGGCCTTTGTCAACTGTTCCAAACGCCGGTGTGGTCTTGCTGAGTTTGCTCTGGGCAACAGCCGCCGTTAATGGCTCGCTTCTTTATGTAATTCCAGAATTGCGACCCTATTTAGTTGCTTCAACGGTACGATTGTGTTCAGCGTGTTGACCTCCTTTGTCCTCAATGCCACTGGTGTTCCGTTACCCCAGCCCGCGCACTTTTTAAGCCAAGCTATCAGGCAGCATTACATCCTAAAAGGATCCTATAAGGTGATTCTCTCTATAAACGGTTATAAATCTTTGATATTCCCAAAACCAATTACATCCCGATAGGCCGGATTTGCCCGGAGTTCGGTGGCCCGGATAAGTTTGTCCGAGCCAAATTTTGTCTTCAACTCATACAGAGTTTGGCGGAGTTTATCTTTTTGGGTGTTGTTCTCAAATAGGCTTAGGGGTATCGAATCGGCTGGAATAAATCGAAAAACCGCTACGCACATACTTCGCAGGTGCTCGTTCAGGACGGGTTCGCAGTGGTGAGCTTCCTGAAACTTGAGCAGCCGCTGCCCAATGATCTGGTATAGTTCGGGGCCATCCTGTTTCGGTTCAGGAAAACGCACTTCATAGTTATACGTTTTTCCGCTTTGGTAGCGGCATGAGAATGACATTTCCTGGCAAAAAACCTGTTGCCGAACCATCCGCCGTTCGAGCGTTAAGCAAAGCGATAGCAGCAACTCGTCCAGGCGTTCCGGCGTACTACGTTGCTCGGTCGAGATGGTCCGCATAGCCGACATGCTTTTATAATCATCCTTGGTGTTGAGATCTACTTCGCCCCCGAAGTTCAACCGCAGATGCCAGTGCCAGCCCACAATACTTTTGCAAACAGCCCGTAGGTGTTCTGGCAAAGCGTAGCGCAGGTCTAATGGTGTATGAATACCTCCCTCCTGTAGCCGAGCCGCCATGCGCTGCCCTATACCGGGCAGATCGGTCAGGCTTAAAGAACGAAGTACGTCATCAATAGTGTCGGGCGTTATTACGGTCAGGCCGTCGGGTTTCTGAACGTCGGATGCCAGTTTGGCCAAAAACACGTTTGGCGCCATGCCAATGGAACACCGCAGGTAGTCGCCTACATCCTGCCGAATCGCCTGTTTAATGTCGTGCGCCACCTTCCGCATATCTTTATAGACAAGCTGGTAGTTGGTCAAATCAACTACCGCTTCATCAATGCTTTTCGGCACGACATCGTCGGAGAACCGTTTCAGTACGTCCACAATCTTTACATGAAACTCACGGTAGCGGGTAGGATGCGTTTCAATGGGTACTAATTCAGGACACAGCGTTATAGCTTCGTCTAATCGCATACCCGTTTTAACACCGCATAGCTTAGCCTCAATGGATGGCGCAATAACGCAGCCATGCCTGCCGGTATAAACACATACACCTACCGGACGCCCACGCAGCCAAAAGTTGACCTGTTGCTCGCAGGAAGCAAAAAAGCTGTTCATATCCACAAACAGCACGGTGGGAAGGAAGTGTTCGGCCAGCCGGTTACGATTCATGTATTTGTCGATAATAAAAACTCAGTAAGTGGGCTCAATCGTCTCTATATGTAGTATGTTTGCGTAATACAAGCGCAATATATTTTACTTGTATTATAGTATCTATTATTTATACGATAATAATGGAAAAATGTTTGGACAAAATTGACGGCACCGTGAGCATACAAAATCGGCTGAAACAGGTTTTTGATGCGCTGGGCATCACAATCTACCAGATTGCCAAGGAGTTAGGTGAGAACCCGTCAAAATTTTACAACATTCTGAATGGTCGGGCCAAACCATCGTATGATACGATCATGAGTCTGCTGGCCTGTTACCCACAAATCAGCGCCGACTACCTGATTCGGGGCATTCTGCCGGTGCTGACCTCGCCCGAAGCAAACGCTGTGATGACGCAAGCCGACGAAGACACACTGGAAGTGCCTTTTGTGCCCGTACGGTTCTATGCTTCATTCGTCGAGAGTTATGCCGATGGCATAGGAACTACAGATGCCGAAATGTTCAGGGTTCGCAAGCCGGTTATGAAAGGACACAAACGCGCCGTAGTGTTGGAGATATCGGGAAACAGCATGAGTCCACAACTGGCACATGGCGCTAAAGTGCTGGCTGTGCCAGTCAACGAGAGCGACTGGGAATACCAGTCTGGGGGTGTTTTTGCCGTAATGTACCGGGACTATTTCGTGGTCAAGCGCATTCGCGATAATGAACTCATTACCCGAAAATACCTCACCCTCCACTCAGACAACCCCAATGGGGGCAACGTAACGGTACCCCTGCAGGACATCCGGGGATTGTGGAAAATCGTGACAATTGTGGAGGCTCCGGTAGAATAAACTACCGTACAACTATAGTTTCTATTTCCCTCTTAGTATAGTTGTTTTTAGAGCTACTTCTATTTTTGTGTGCCCACATTGCCTGAAAATAACATTCATTTAATCTGGCTGTCCAACCATCGTTTATTGTCAATCTGGCCTAACAACCGGGTATAAGTGCCATCGAGTAGGGTCTGCTCTTGGTGAAGCAACTCTGCCCCAGCAAGGACTATACCCTAAGCGACATAATTCTCTGCCACGATTTGTTTTCTGGCTGAGTTTCAGTAATTTTGCGACCTGATTCCCAAAAAGGGACCTCTGCCGAACTCGCCGGTCCTTTTCCACTGTTTTAGAATAACATAACTTACAGTATAACAAGCTAATGGCTCGCGATTTAAATTTCACGAGAAACATCGGTATCGCTGCCCACATCGACGCGGGCAAGACGACCACGACCGAACGTATTCTCTATTATGCCGGGGTAAGTCACAAGATTGGTGAGGTTCACGATGGGGCCGCCACGATGGACTGGATGGAGCAGGAGCAGGAGCGGGGGATTACAATCACCTCAGCCGCTACGACCGTCGACTGGACTTACCGCGACCAAAAGTACCATATCAACATCATTGACACCCCGGGTCACGTTGACTTTACGGTTGAAGTAAACCGGTCACTGCGCGTACTTGATGGGCTGGTTTTCCTGTTTAGTGCCGTCGATGGTGTTGAGCCACAGTCGGAAACGAACTGGCGCCTAGCCAATAATTACAACGTAGCCCGTTTAGGCTTCGTGAATAAAATGGACCGCTCCGGTGCCGATTTCCTGAACGTGTGCAAGCAGGTGAAGGAAATGCTGGGCAGTTACGCAGTTCCTCTTCAACTACCCATCGGTGAAGAAGAAAACTTCCGGGGTGTCGTCGATCTCGTTAACTTCCGGGGTATCGAATGGAATGAAGACGATAAAGGGATGACCTTCCGCGAAGTACCTATCCCGGCCGATATGCTCGATGAAGCTACGGAATGGCGGGAGAAACTGCTGGAAGCGGTTGCCGAATTCGACGATTCATTGATGGAGAAGTACTTCGATGATCCAGCTTCAATCTCTGAAGATGAAATTCTGGCGGCACTTCGCAAAGCAACCATCAGCATGAAAATTGTGCCGATGCTTTGTGGTTCGTCGTTCAAGAATAAGGGTGTGCAAACCATGCTCGACTACGTAATGGCCCTGTTGCCATCACCAATGGACAAAGAAAGCATTAAGGGCACCCATCCTGACACCGGCGTAGAGATTTCGCGCAAGCCATCGTCGCTGGAGCCCTTCTCGGCCCTGGCCTTCAAAATCGCCACCGACCCTTATGTTGGCCGTTTGTGCTTTGTCCGTTCGTACTCAGGTGTGCTGGAGTCTGGCTCCTACGTCCTCAACAACCGGTCGGGCAATAAAGAGCGTATTTCCAGGATTTTCCAGATGCACGCTAACAAGCAAAACCAGATTGATCGGCTCGAAGCCGGTGACATTGGTGCGGTTGTTGGTTTCAAAGACATCAAGACTGGCGATACGCTGTCTGACGAGAAGAACCCAATCATCCTGGAATCAATGGTATTCCCGGAACCTGTTATCGGTTACGCCATCGAACCCAAGAAGTCGGCCGATCAGGATAACTTCTCGAAGGCAATTGGTAAATTGATTGAAGAAGACCCAACCCTTAAAGTTGAGTCGAACGAAGAAACCGGCCAGACCATTATTCGGGGTATGGGTGAATTACACCTTGAAATCATCATCGACCGAATGCGTCGGGAGTTCAAGGTAGAAGTGAACCAGGGTGCTCCGCAGGTGGCTTACAAAGAGAAGCTGACTAAGAGCACGGATCACCGCGAGGTTTACAAGAAGCAAACGGGTGGTCGTGGTAAATTTGCCGACATCGTATTTGAACTTGGACCACGGGACGACGACAAAACCGAAGGATTACAGTTTGACAATGCCATTGTAGGTGGTGTAATTCCCCGCGAATTCATCCCGGCTATCGAAAAAGGCTTTAACGAATCGCTGAAAAACGGTCCGCTGGCTGGCTTCCCCCTGCAGGGCATGAAAGTGAAGCTCGTACACGGCTCGTTCCACGACGTCGACTCAGATTCTCTATCGTTTGAGATGGCGGCTCGTATTGGTTTCCGTGAAGCTGCCCGCCAGGCTGGCCCGAAACTGCTCGAACCCATCATGGCCGTTGAAGTTTTGACACCGGAAGAGTACACCGGTCCAATTACGGGCGACTTAAACCGTCGTCGGGGCGTTATGAAAGGCATGGACACGAAAGCCGGATCGCAGGTGATTAAAGCTGACGTTCCTCTGTCAGAATTGTTCGGTTACGTAACTGACCTGCGGACGATGTCGTCGGGTCGTGCTACGGCTAACCTGACGTTTGCTCACTATGAATTTGTGCCAAACAACATTGCCGAAGCCGTAGTAGCCAAAGAGAAAGGAACAGTGAAGGCGTAAGCCTGTATTGATATTGGGCAGTGAGCCGCAAATGACTCACTGCCCATTTTTTGTGCCGCTGGAGTAAATGGTTCTTTCGGCAGGCACTTTCACTTAAAGAACCACCCTACAAATGAGCCAAAAAATTCGCATTAAGCTGAAGTCGTTCGACCACATGCTGGTAGACAAGTCAGCCGAAAAGATCGTTAAAGCCGTCAAGTCGACGGGTGCCATTGTTAGCGGACCAATTCCGTTGCCAACCGACAAGGAAATTTACACCGTGCTGCGCTCACCCCACGTTAATAAGAAATCGCGGGAGCAGTTTCAGCTTTGTACTTATAAGCGGTTGGTCGACATCTACAGCAGCAGCGCCAAAACGGTCGATGCGCTGATGAAACTCGAGTTGCCGAGTGGAGTCGATGTAGAGATCAAAGTCTAACGGCAGGCACAGTGATTAATGGCTTCCAATGCCGCAAGTACGAGACAAACCTGTTTCGGACTTGCGGCATTTTGTTTTGACTGTATTATATGTCAATTATCTGGACACGCTTCCCGTTTTCTTTAGTATATTGTAGCATACGGCGGTTCGTCGTAATGAAGCGATTTTCTCCACCATGTTAAATATAATCCAGCTACTGCCTGACTCGATTGCCAACCAGATTGCTGCGGGTGAGGTAGTACAACGGCCAGCGTCGGTTGTGAAAGAGTTGCTCGAAAACTCGGTCGATGCTAAAGCCAAATCCA
>JAQBNX010000001.1 GCA_028288385.1 Spirosoma sp. | reverse complement strand
AGGGCGAGCGCATCACTAGTAAGATCGTTTGAATGGGGCATGGAACAGACAGATTGGCCCTAAAGATACGGTATCGTAGCGTCCACTTTTACGCATGACCGTTACACCAGCTTTGGCCTATAGGGACGTGCAGGCTTACCTACGTAACAAAGCCCAACATTCACGCACAATTTTTAAGAACAAACTGTTACCCTTATAGCCGGCCTTAACCAGGCCGCTTTGTTGGTTATGCAACCTGACTTCATCATCGATTCCGTAAGTACCGCTCAACCCACTGCGCTCGATTATTGGGACACTGCCCGGATGCTTGATTTTCCAACCGCACTCTGGCGACTGCCCAACCACCATGACAAACACCTGCTGGTTTCGTTCGACAAAACGCTGCCCCGCGTATCCATAGACCTGGAGGAACTGCCCTCCGGATTCGCCATCAGCCCCTATGACAATCTTGATAGTGATCGGCCCGGTGAATCCAGCAATAGTCCGGGCCGAACACTCTTTTTGCGGGCCGATCTCCACCTTGTTTTCTCCGAAATAAACCCGGCTCAAAACACCATAACCGATGGAAACGGGGCGAATGAAAAAGCTGCCGAACAGTTCCTAACTGTGTTGGCTGACAGGTTACAACGCAGGGCAAGTGAACAAAAACCTTCGCCCACTCCCACACCCCTACCAGATTTACAAGCGCGGGAACAATATCTGCAGGGCGTAGCGAACGCTGTTGACGCTATGCAGCGGGGTGAACTCAGGAAAGTTGTGTTATCGCGCACGAAACGAATAGCCTTTGCCAACACGCCAAACGCCGTTGCGCTGTTTGACCAGTTATGCGTGGCCTATCCAACCGCTTTTGTCTCAGCCATTTACTTACCAGAAACCGGGCAAATCTGGATTAGCGCCACCCCAGAGCGATTGGTAAGCAGCAATGCTGATGGTATTTTTCAGACTATGTCACTGGCCGGAACCCAGCCAGCATATGAGCCAGATGGAACGCCCAAACGTCCGGCATATGCGCTATGGTCGCAAAAAGAAATTGAGGAGCAGGCGTTGGTTAGCCGCTACATTATCGAGTGTTTCAAACGCATCCGGCTGCGGGAGTATCTTGAAGAAGGGCCGAAAACAATCATTGCCGGAAATCTGATGCACCTCAGTACGTGCTTCACGGTCGATACTCGCGCGGTAAGCTATCCCCAGTTAGGCACTGTTATGCTCCGGCTTCTCCATCCTACTTCGGCGGTATGTGGTATGCCCCGCGACAGGGCTTTCTCGTTCATCAAACAACATGAGCGCCACAACCGCGAATTTTATGCTGGATTCCTTGGACCAATCAACATCGGTAGTAATGATCAGCAGCCTTTAGGCTACGGAGAAACGTACCAATCAGCCGAAACCAATCTATTCGTGCACATTCGTTGCATGAAACTGGAAGGAAACATAGGTACACTCTACGCCGGCGCTGGTGTGACAGAGGACTCTGTCCCGGAACGCGAATGGCAGGAGACTGAGATGAAATGCCAGACCCTGCTGGCTGTTTTGAATAAGGCAGACTGAAAATGAATTATGGCTCATTTTTTAGTCTGCCTTATTCAAAGCCTATTTGTCATTAAGCCCCTTCGGCGGGCTCGTTTGGCGACCGGGAACCAGACTCACTGGTACGGCCACCTGCCTCACTGGCAGCAGACGACTGGGTGTCACTATCAGGTGCAGTGCCTTCTTCGTCAAGGTCTTTTGTTGTAACAAGTGGTTCTTCTTCAGGCGACTTGGATGGTGTCATAACGGCTGGTTAATTAGTGAATTTAACGGATCGGGTAGTGTCCGTTCAGGGTAGGAGCACTGGAGATGAGTGGTCAATCAGATCATGCTGTCGTCGTCGAGATCATCCTCTACGTCGTCATCATCTAATTCTTCACTCAAATCATCATCGCCTATTTCCTCATCTATATCAACGAGGTCGGCTTCTCCATAGCCACTGGAAGCGCCGGAGCCTAGTTCATCAAAATCGGCTCCACCATCAAAATCGTCATCATCATCGTCATCGAGGGCGGCTGTTTCCGGATCGGGATTCATCATCAGGACGTCTGCGTCCTGATCGAATAGTGGTTGGTTTATCATAGGTGAGATGGTTTCGGAGTATTCTACGTTTGCACTGCTCATAACCCTACAATTCGGGTAAGGTTTGCCCACTTTTTAAATTAATTGAGTGAGTGGTATCTAAAACAGTCCGTGGCTAGTCGCCGTTAGTTCTTAGCCCATGGTTATCCATCTCACTGGCTAACATCGCAACTGACTGTTGGCTTTCCCCTCAATTTTAATGAAAAACTACCAACTCCGTCGGCTCTCCAATCAGCCTATCCTGCAAACAAGCGACGTTACACCGGCCATTGATGGCTTCGAGGTCCTGGGGGCCTTTAACCCGGCTGCCTGTCTGGTTGGCGATGAAGTTATCCTGTTGCTACGTGTTGCGGAAGCGCCCAAAGCTGAAAAAGGCTTCCTCAATGTACCACTTATCGAAGAGCAGGACGGTGTTCCGACGCTGACAGTCAGGCGGTTTCCTGAATTCACCGAAGTCTATGATCCACGGGTCGTTACCATAAAGGGCAAGCAGTATCTAACTTCACTCAGCCACCTGCGCATTGCCCGAAGTCACGACGGTATCCATTTTAAGATCGATAGTAAGCCCTTTCTTTTTCCAGCCCGGATGAATGAATCCTACGGTATTGAAGACGCTCGCATTACGTTTCTGGAAGGCAAATATTGGATTACTTATACGGCCGTGTCGGAACATGGTCCGGGTGTAGGGCTAGCCGTAACGACCGATTTCAGAAATGTTGAACGGGTTGGCCTGATTTTGCCCCCACCTAATAAAGACGCTGCCTTGTTTCCTGCACAAGTTAATGGTAAATACCTGCTGTTGCACCGGCCCATGGTGTCGGATATTGGCCAGCCATCCGTTTGGCTGGCTGAGTCGGACGATGGTATTCACTGGGGGAACCACCGCTTTCTGTTTGGTGGACGGGGGCAGTCAGACCCTGTATTTTCCTGGGAAGGCAGTAAGATTGGAGCCGGGCCTGAGCCTATTTTGACCGACGATGGCTGGCTGGTGTGCTATCATGGGGCCGATGCCACCCACGCTTACTCACTCGCTTTAGCCTTGCTCGATAAAGAGGATCCCTCCATTGTGCTTGACCGCTCTAAGGAACCCCTGCTGACACCCGACCTTCTTTGGGAACGTGAGGGCTTCTTTCCAAATGTAGTTTTTGCCAACGGTTGGATTCAATGGCCAGATAAACGAATTTGGGTATACTACGGCGCAGCCGATTCAGGCGTGGGCCTGGCAGAGTTGATAGTCACCTGATTTTAGGTGCATTACATAGAAAACAATCCTGAATCCACCCATACTGGTACGTATTTTTTAAAGTGAACAGGGTTATTGTGTGCTATGCAAAGGTCAGCAACTCGTATCGAACCGATAAAATCCCTAACGCCGTTACTGCCGGCGCGAGCAGGCAGCTATGAACTGAGCAGAAAAAACATGCTTTAGTACCGGTACTTTTTCCAGAAATGGCTGAACCGCGTAGATAATTTTGGCTGGGACTGTTGGGAAGAAGAACGGAACATAACCAACGTAGGACCACGAGTCAATTTTTCCGCCAGCTTTTTTTATCCAGGATTTCAATTGCCACTCAAAGAAGGACTGTTCCTCATGTTCAATATGGTATTTGGACGTCTTTTCAATGAGTTTCAGGATTGGGTTATTACCATTTGGCTCCATAATGATCAGGTTATCGGCCAGCTGAAATGCATTTTTAATAGCCAGTTCCTGATTGGACAGGTGATGTAACACCCCCCGAATAACAGCTACGTCATATTTGGTTTCTGGAATCGGTAAATTCTCGTCGAGCAGGTTGATTGTATCAAAACGCACTGACGGGTATTTTTTTTTCGCAGCCTCAATGGCTGCACCGGCCGGATCAAAGCCAAAAACTTCAAGGTCAGGGAAGTTCTCTTTAATATTGTTTGTATACATACCATCGCCACAGCCAATATCGACCAGGGTCTTATACGATGGCTTGATAAACTTAAATATCTCGTCCGAGATACGTTTATTAGCGTCATGCGACGAGAACTTCGCGTTGGTGGTATAGAGATACCCGCTGTTTTCTTTAACGTTCGTGTTGAACGCGTCTACATTTTGCTTAAGTGATGTGTCCATACTAAAACAATTAATATCAATAGAGCGACAAGCGCGGTAGTGTACGTGTTTTATTAATCAGGGATAACCAGGCCCCAGCAGAAATGGCAAAAATAGCAATCAGAAAGTGAGGAAAACTTCCCAAAAATACTTGGCAAGATACCCCAAATCAACACTTAACGCCTTATGAGTTACAATTATAAGGCGTAAATGTAAGGCTGAGAGCATGTAATCTGTGTACATAAGGCTATAGGTGTTCCGTAGTCAGGTAGTTGTAGATAAATAATTTGAAGACTAATTACCGGTATATATTTTACACATGCAAGAAAGATTAAAAACGAGTTAAAAGGAAAATCTTATAAGCCCCTTTAATTTATAGGCAAAAGGTCATCCTGATTATCGGGCAGTTTTTCAGTAACAACAGAGCTACTTTAAATAACACCCCTCATTGTGAAAAGGCTGTTGGACCTATGTGTGAGAACCAGCAGGTGAATAAAAATCACGAAAACCAATTAATTTACTTGTTAAAATAGAAACTAATATGATTAGCAGAATGCACTTGGTGGCTTCTAGGGCTACTAGGATGTTGCACAATAGCTTACTAATAGTAGCACTGTTAGCCAGCGCCTGTAAAACGGCTAAAACTCTTCCTGGCCCACAGGCAGCTACTATTACAGACCAGGGGTTGATAACCTGCTTCTCAGCCAGCACTACGCTCGATGGCAAAGCGGTATGGTGCGAGGCTTCGGCTGTTGCCTACGACGGACACAACCTATTGATTGCAAACGATAAAAATGGCCCGGATAGCCTCAGTTCTGTGTTCACAAAAACACCAGCAGCCCTGGCAGATTCTACTCACTCGCCCACATACCTGATGTCTCCAGCGTATGCGGAAGGACAGAAATATGAAGATTTCGCTCAGACTCCCAATCGTAAGTTTGTGTTATTGGTCACTGCCTTTGACCGTATAAAGCCTGGCAGCACCGATTGGAATGGCTATAACACAATTTTATACTGGCATACTGGTGATGAGCAGCATCCACAGGTACTGGCGCCCAACGACACGGGCCTGTCGTCAATCCCCTACCGGGATAAATTAGCTCGGGTTCTGGCCACCAATGAGTTTCCAGACCGTATACCTTATTTTAAAATTGAAGGGCTGGCAGCAACAGACCAGCACCTGCTATTCGGCATACGGGAGGTGGGTGCGTCGTACACAAGTTTCAGACCCGTGGCCAAGATTATTTCCGTTTCGTATTTTACGGAGACTACCAATCAGGGCGAGCGCTTACGGCTTGGCGACGATTGGCGAATGGTGGCTGACTTCGACGCTGCCAAAGCCGAACCATCCCTTCCACAACCGCTCAGCCTGTCGAGTTTAGAATATGACCCCTATCGCAACTGTTTTTGGCTTTTGACATCACTGGAGACTAAAGACAGGCTCGATGCATACCTGTGGTTCATAAAGCCTACCGATCTGTTTGCCAATAAGCCGTTTACACTCATGCGTGACAGCCAGAGACAGCCGTTGCGATTTGGTCACAAAGCTGAAGATTTAACCCCTCTGGACAAAAATCGACTGTTGGTTATACATGATGATGACCGCTTTCAGTTACCCGTAGGTACGCAGATCCGTCAGCCCAACCAGGCTCCTTATGCCATTGTAACGATCAAGTGATGGAACACTAAGCCACTCGTACCATTTATACGATGCACAATCGGGCGTCTGAAATTGCTTACCGCCCAATCGTAAATCCTGGTGTTTGTCAGCAAGCACCCTGCCGTGCCGGTCTACTATTTTATGAAAGAAGCTTAGCTATC
>JAQBNX010000783.1 GCA_028288385.1 Spirosoma sp. | reverse complement strand
GTTGAACCCCAACTTCAATGCGGCTAACCCCCAGAATATCACCGTCGGCAATCCAACCCTGCGCCCTGAACTGACCAATAACATGGAACTGGGGCTGAGCAAAACCATCCAGAAAACGTTCATTAATGCCACCTTCTTTGGCCGGGTCACCAACAATGCCATTAGCCAGATCAGTCAGCCTTCCGATACGTTGCCGGGTGCCATCGTGACAACATATCAAAACATTGGCCGCCAGCACACTTACGGAACCAATATCTTTGCGAATGTGGCCGTTACGTCAAAGATTAGCGTCGGTCTGTTTATGAATGCCTTTTATACCCAGTTGACGGGCCAGGCCATGAATGCCGATGGAATATCGGCCAGCTTAACGAATTCAGGTGTTAACGTCAGCGGGGGTTCGTTCGCTTCGGCCCAGTTTAAAAACGGTTGGGGTGCTCAGGCTTTCGGATTCATGCAGGGCTCGCAGGTGCAATTGCAGGGACGGCAGGGTGGGTTTGGCTTCTACACACTGGGGGTCAAGAAAGATTTTGCCAATAAAAAAGCAAGCCTGGGATTAGCCGCTGAGAACTTTCTCAGCAACCGCTACCATATTCATTCCTTCCTGAATTCGGCCAGATTCAGTCAGGTAAACGATGTTTATTTGTACAACCGGGGTGTTCGCCTGACGTTTACGGTTAAATTGGGTAAGATGACGATGGAAGCCCCCCGCAAGAAAGCTAAATCCGTGACGAATGACGACGTGAAAAGCGATGGCAGCAACCAAACACAATCGGGCGGTACGACACCGGCAGGCGGACAACCCAGGTAATAAAGCAGACGGCCGGCTTGGTTCAGCTAAACCGACTGAGCCAGTCAATATAATACAGACCTTTTTAACGAACAATTTTAAACCCTGACAATTTTAAATCCTGATTTCCCCAATGAAAACAACAACATTTTTAGCTGCGACTATGCTCGCCTTCGTCTCCCTCGGCGTGAACGCCCAAACCGTGGACGAAATCATTGACAAACACGTTGCCGCGCTGGGTGGCATGGATAAATTGAATGCGGTTAAAACGCTGTATACCGAACGGTCCATGTCGGTCCAGGGTATGGAAATTCCCAGCAAATCAACGGTTGTTGTGGGCAAAGCCATGCGGACCGAATCGACGGTGATGGGCAACGCTATGGTCCAGGTCGTAGACGGTTCGGCCGGCTGGATGATTCGCCCGGCTATGATGGGCGGAACGGGCGATCCTGAAGACTTACCTGCCGAGCAGCTAAAACAGCAAATGGGTCAGCTGGATCCGTTTGGGCCGCTCTTTAATTACAAAGACAAAGGCAATAAAGTAGAGTTGGTCGGTAAAGAAAAAGTGGATGGTAAGGATACGTATCACCTGAAGGTGACCACCAAAGCAGGACAGACGGTTGAAGAATTCCTTGATGCGACAACCTACCTGGCCAGCAAGATCAAAATGTCGATGAATGGCCAGGACGGCGAAATAGCCTTTTCTAACTACAAGGATGTTGAGGGCATTAAGTTCGCCAATACGATGGAGATGGCTAATCCTCAGGCAGGTAATATCACCTTTACGACCGAGAAAGTAACGATTAATGGTAAAGTAGACGACGCTATTTTCAAGAAACCAACGAAATAAGGAGACCGGGATTACGTAGCGTATGTTACACAACATAAAGGCCGAATCAATGGGAGTTAACCCCGTTGATTCGGCCTTTATCTTTTTTGAGGAGCCCCTGCAGCAATGATGGCACGATGTATTGGCCAGCCTTTGCCAGTCGCTATTGCGACACGCTGGGCTTTAGGCTAACGACTTGTCCATGAGCTGTTTGCTAACAACCACCGATTGACTCAATGCATTGGTTGGAAATCGATCTCCATAAACTCGCTCACTTCTTTTATCCAGTGCTGCTCAATGAAAGTCTGGTGTAGTGGGTGCTGATTATATTGATCATACAGTGCCTGACTGGCAAAGACCATGGATAACCCAAATGCAAACCGATTTTTAGGATTTGTCTGACGTAGGCAGCTAAACTGCTCAACGCCAGGAATTTCTGCCAGCTTTTTGGCGGCATCAAAAAAGGCATACCCCTGAGGACTATCTGGGGTATAGTTGAGGTTAAAGATTACGCTATGCTGGATCATAACAATCAGTTTAGTCTCCCATATGGCTGCAATTTTTGGTGTAGTTCCATTCAATATTTAGCAAAAATAGGGCGGATACATACATCCGCCCTATTTTACCCAGTATGCTCACACACTGGTCTTACTGTCAAAATATTAATTCTTAACGCGCAGCGCGGTCGTTTCGAACATACTCATAAGCGACCCTTTCAAATGGTCATCATCTACTTTTGTCAGCTCCATAGCAATCTCTCCGGCCTGGGTAGTGTCGAAGTGTATCGTCAGTTTAGAACCTTCTTCTTCAACTTTAGTGATAGGCGTAGCCTCGGTTCGCTTGCCCGTTGGGTCTTTAAGCTCACCCGTCAATTTACCGTCTTTCCGGACCAGTTCAGTGACCAGTTTTGTATCACCATCCGGCGTACCCGCAACGGTGATTTCCCATTTGCCGGCAAAAAAGTCAGTTGGCGGAGTAGCCGTCTGAGAGTAGCCCCTGACACAAACACCCAGGATAAAAATGAATAAAAACAAGCTTACTTTTTTCATTATTGGAATTGTTTAAAGGTGAAATTTTTAACTGGTTGTCTTTTCCAAGCTTAGAATGATTACTTAGTTCCTTTGAAGGCTATCCCTTGAACTTCCAATGTCAATGAAGTGACCTTTTTGTCCCCATCACGGCCAAATTTGAACACCGTATTGTTACTCCCTTTAAATTCATCGGCTTCTGATCCGGGCGTCAGCTCCCCTTCGTTTTCACCTGCCTTAATGTACAACCGCCCTTCTTTAGGCGTCACTTCGATGTACTCAAATGGGAGACCGGACATTTTGTATTTTCCTGCATAAGCATCCAGTTCCTGGGCCGACGGGCTTGGGGCTACTTGAGCCTGATTAGCCGACGAATTTGGGTTCCCATTCGCTGATTGGCCTGTTTGGAACTCCAGGTCCATAAGTACCAATAGGGCTTGACCGGCAGGAGATTTATCATTTTTAAAAACTAAGTAAACATCGTGGACCCCTTTAGCTCCTGATAGTTTAGCGACCACTGGTGGAGGCATACTGGTTAGACTGGACCCATTAGCGGGCTCAATAAAGGAGGTTTGGCCGATTAGTTTGTCGGTTGGCTCATCCAGTCGAACTTCAATTAGACCACCGGCGGCATTTAACTGAGATTTAAGAGCCGAAGCGGTAAACTTAATTTGCTCAATTCCCGTCAGGTCAATGGTAGTAAACCCGATATGGGCACCTTTCACTGAAGCAATGATAACGGTGCCGTACTTCATCACACCATCGGTCTTATCAGCTTTTCCGGCTGGCATCTTGGCACTACGTAGGAGCAGCGTTTTCTCTGCCATAATTGGGGGTATACTCCCGTAGCCTTTATCGGTATATGCGGCCCTGACCAGGTAACGACCTTCACCCTTATCACCCTTTGGGAGGTCCATGGTATAGCTTCCCTTAACCGGCAGCGAAGCAGGGGCCTGTTTCTTCTCGGCCAGACTCAGAATGTAACTAACCATTTCCTGGGCATCGGCAGGTGCCAATTGGGGGTGGGCGCTCATGGACACTTCACCCCACACCCCACTACCTCCGGCAATAACTTTTTTAGCTAACCGTTCGGCCGCACCGGTCTCACCCTTGTATTTAAGGGCTACCTGCTGATAGGCAGGTCCCACCGATTTTTTGTCAATACTGTGGCACGCTTTGCAGTCATTGCCTTCAATCAGGGTGAGGCCCTTACCTGTTCGGGCGGTCGCATCGGCGCTGCGGTGACCCTGAGCAATCGTGACCAGATCATACCCCTCGGCCAGATAGTCGATATTGACGGCTACTTCACCCGGTTTGATTTTTCCGCTGGCCAAACTGCCATCTTCCTTATCGGTTACCTTCACGTCGTAGGCAAAGGGTTGACCCGGAAAGAAAAAGGTCTGGTTGCTGTTTTTGGTTTCGAACGTCAGCACGGGCTCTTCGTTGCCCGCCATAATCTCTAACGACCGACTGCTGCTGCCTCCTTTGGTGTCGGTCACTGTCAGAGTAGCCTTGTACACCCCGGCTTTGTCGAAATTGACGGTCGGGTTCGCTTCTTTGATAATCCGGGCTGTACCACCTCCTTTAGGGGTAATGTCCTGGCGTCGAATAGTCCAAACGTAGGTTAGAGCATCTTGGTCAAAATCCTTGGTACCTTCTGACGAAAGCCGCGCTTTAAAGGGGATAGCTCCGCCTTTTTTGGAAGCTGACACCTGCACGAGGGGTTTGCGGTTGCCGCCGTTGTATTCAATACGTACCAGCCGGGCGTCGTCATTCTGGGTGAACCAGCCACTGCCATACTCCAGCATGTATAAATCACCCTCGGGGCCAAATTCCATGTCCACCGGATTGGAGAATTTATAACTGGGCATCACCCGCTCCATAGAGACGTAATTGCCGGCTGCATCCATCGTCACGGCCATGAGCCAGCCCCGCATCCATTCGTAGGTAAGGAGCTTGCCATCGTAATAGTCGGGGAAGGGTCGCTTGGCTTGTGCAAATTGATCCCGGTAGTAGACCGGCCCGGCCATGGCCGAACGGCCACCGGACCCCACCTGAGGAAACTCGTTGGATTCTGCGTAAGGGTACCAGATAAAAGCCTTTTGGGCGGGTGGTAACTGGTTCAGTCCCGTATTATTCACCGATTTATTTATGGGCAGAGCCGGGTCGTAAAACGGGCCTGACTGACCGGTGGCAAAGTCATATTGATGATATGCTTTATTATCGCCGACAAAATAAGGCCAGCCGTAGTTACCGGCCTTGCGGGCCTGGCCAACCTCATCTTGGCCGGCCGGACCTCGGTTCTCATTGGGCAAAGCCGCATCCGGCCCGATATCGCCCCAGTACAGGAAACCAGTTTTAGGGTCCACCGAAATACGGAATGGGTTGCGGTGGCCCATCGTGTAAATCTCGGGTCGGGTTCGGCGCGGTTCCCCGCCGGGAGCGTCCCCGTTGGGTGTGCCCTTGGGGAATAAATTGCCTTCGGGGATGGTATATGAACCATCGGCTTCTGGGTGAATCCGGAGAATTTTACCGCGCAGATCGTTCGTATTGGCCGAAGTCATCTGGGCATCAAAGGGCTCACGACCCGGCCGCTCATCCGATGGGCTGAAGCCATTGGATTGCTGTGGATTGATATTATCGCCGGTCGAGATATATAAATTCCCGCGAGAATCGAAGGTCATCGAGCCACCGGCGTGACCACTGATTTCGCGCTGGGTCGCTACGTCCAGGATGACTTTCTTCGAACTCATGACCAGTTCGTCGCCTTTTAGTTCGTAGCGAACCACGCTGTTTTTGGCTTCTTTGCCTTCGGGCGAGTAATACAGGTAAAGCCAGTGGTTTTGTGGAAACTTTGGGTCTTTAGTGATGCCCAGCAAACCGCCTTCGTCTTCGCCTACTTTCCCTTCCTTGTCGGTAACTTTGGTGTTTACTGGAATGTGCGCAATCAGGTTCAGCTTGCCGGTCAAAGGGCTAAAGAGTTTGACATCGCCCTTGCGTTCAACGACCAGCACGCGGCTATCCGGCAAGACAACTAACTCCATCGGCTCGTTGAGCTTCTCGGCCAGCACAACTTTTGAAAACCGGTTTTCTTCGGGTATCCGTTTTGTTTTTGCTCTGGCATAATCCAACGGTTTAGGCGAATGGCCCCCTATTGCGTAATGCAAACCGGCTCCCAGATGCCGCAAAAACAGCGGCTCAGAAAACGTAGCATCGGTGTGTCCACCCGCCGTGTAGAAGGAACGGCCTCCTTCAAATTCCTGATACCAGGCCATTGGGTGATTGTCGCCGTTGGTGCCGCCCTTGTAGGTCTTTTCATCAATGGTCATCAACACATGAAGAGCCGGACTTATGTTTTTAAAAGAATAAAATTCATCTTCCCGTTCCCACCGCTCGGGTAGGAAACTAGTGGCCGGATTCGTTTTGTCGGTGACCACAAAGGTGCCCTTCTGGATGTTGTTCGGCATGGGGTGGTTGGCAAACCAGGCACCAGCCAGTTTATTATACCAGGGCCAGTCATATTCGGTGTCTGTGGCGGCATGAATCCCCAGATAACCTCCACCCGCCTGGATATAGCGTTCAAAGGCATTCTGCTGCTGTGAATTCAAGACGTCGCCGGTTGTGCTTAAAAAGACGACTGCACGGTAGCGTTTCAGGTTTTCTTCGTTAAAGCGGTCTGCGTTCTCCGTCGTATCAAC
>JAQBNX010000661.1 GCA_028288385.1 Spirosoma sp. | reverse complement strand
GGCAATACTGGCGTTGGTGTTTTGTTTGATGGCCTATAATTAGTTAAGAAAACGAATGAGCGCAAACAATTCAGAAGCCTGTCAACCCTAATCAATGCTTCTTTTTCTCATCGGTCTTTATCTGTTGTCTAACGTAGCGGTAGGCGTGTGGGCTACCCGGCGCGTAACAACGTCGCAGGATTTTGTGCTGGCCGGTCGGCGGCTGCCACTGGTGCTGGCTGCCTCTGTTACGTTTGCGACCTGGTTTGGCTCCGAAACGATAATGGGTGCTCCGGCTATGTTTGTAGAGGGTGGCATTCTGTCCATAATCGAAGAGCCGTTCGGGTCGGCGTTGTGCCTGTTTCTGGTGGGTGCTTTCTTTGCCCGTCCGCTTTATCGTCAGCGTATCACTACGTTCTGCGACTATTTCAGAATCCGGTTCGGGCGGTCTGCCGAACTGTTGTCGGCCTTGTTGACGATTCCATCCTATTTTGGTTGGATTGCGGCTCAGTTTGTGGCCATTGGTATTGTCTTGAACGTAGTGACCGGTGTTTCACGCGAAGTTTGCATTCTCTTCAGCGCTTCCGTCGTGATGGTCTATACATTGCTGGGCGGGATGTGGTCTATTTCCATCACTGATTTTTTTCACAACCTGATCATTATTTTAGCGCTGGCTGTGCTGGCCGTTCTGCTGTGGAGTGAGGCTGGTGGCTGGGCTAGAATCTACCAGCAAACTCCAACCGGTTTTTTTCGGTTTCTGCCGCGCACTACGTTGAAGGAATGGGTTGTTTACCTCGCAGCCTGGATAACTATTGGACTAGGCTCTATACCGCAGCAGGATGTATTTCAGCGCGTCATGGCGGCCAAAACAGAGAATACATCCGTGCAAGCCTCGTATCTGGCCTCAGTTCTATATTTGACTGTAGCCATGCTACCCCTTTTCATTGCGCTGAGCGCCCGTATTCTGCACCCTTCTCTTCCTAAAGACAACCAGCTCATTATTCCCAATATGGTCATGCAACACGGGAGCCTGCCGTTGCAGGTGCTGTTTTTCGGAGCCGTTGCGTCGGCGATTCTGAGTGTGTCGAGCGGGGCCATTCTGGCCCCTGCGGCCGTTTTCGGCGAGAACGTCGTGAAGTTTTTCCGTCCCGACCTCAGCGATCAGGCGTTTCTGAAAACCATCCGCTGGGCCGTTGTCGTTATAACTGGCTGCTCGGTCTGGATGAGTACCGCCCGTAGCACCAACATATTTGACCTCGTTGGCGAATCGTCGGCGTTTAGTTTAGTTTCCCTGTTTGTGCCGCTCACGGCCGGTATCTACTGGAAGCAGGCCAACCTGAGGGGTTGCCTATGGTCGATGAGTCTGGGGTTCGTTACGTGGCTCTTTTGCCTGTGGATTGATACCGATTATCCACCCTTGGTATGGGGTCTTTTGGCTAGTACTATAGCCATGATAATGGGCAGTTTATCCAAACCAACTGGAAACATAAAGTTAACTGTGAGCTAATTATTAATTGAGGTTACCGTTGGCAAACAATTCTCTGACTCATTTTGTATCAGTACTACAAAACTCGCTCTTAAAAACAGACTATTCATTCATTGATTGTTATATATTTGTCTTCTTTTGCATCGTTCTAACTGAAAATATAACTCGCTCTACGCTCATGAACAGAAGAGACGCCCTCATGCGGGTGGCCATGCTGGCTGGTGCTACCATGACACTGCCTGCGCTGGCGGATACACTTGAGGCTTCAGCGGCCCAGCGTACCCTAACTGGCAAACCGGTCTTCTTTACCGCCGATCAGGATGCGACTGTTGCCGAACTGGCCGATACCATCATCCCGACAACTACCACACCCGGCGCTAAAGCCGCCAAAGTAAACGAAATTATCGACGTAATGCTGAAGGACTGCTACAAGGAAGCGGACCAAAAACGCTTTCTTGAAGGCTTGGCCCAGACCAATAAACTCAGCCAGGATGCCTATGGCAAAGCGTTTGCACAACTCGACCCTACACAGCGGATCGAGATTGTGAAAAAGCTCGAAGCCGATGCTAAACAGCAGAAGACTCAGATGGTAAACATGCAGACCGCGGGCGCTCAGGCCGATGCACAAATGCCAACAAAAGGAAAGGCAGAACGCTATTCTCCTTTTTTCACGATTCTGAAAGACTTAACCCTAACGGGCTATTTTACGTCGGAAATTGGTGCCACTCAGGCACTTGAGTACGTAGCCGTTCCGGGCCGTTACGATGGCTGTGTTCCACTCAAACCAGGCCAGAAGGCGTGGGCAATTTAAGGGTAGGCCGGTGAGCCGGAGCCATTCGATGACTCAGTTCTCATACCGTATCTGCTTGAGCAGCGGGCCAACTTTTGACTTTTACGACCTATAATCATGAATCTTACAATAGACGCTAAAAAAGATATGACCTACGATGCTATTGTCGTGGGGTCTGGAATATCGGGTGGCTGGGCCTCCAAAGAACTCACCCAGAAAGGCCTTAAAGTGCTGATGCTTGAGCGGGGACGCGATATTAAACACATTGAAGGCTACGAAACAGCTACTAAAAATCCCTGGGAGTTTCCGCACCGGGGACGTGTTACCACATTAGCGGCTGAGGAATACTGGGCTAATATGCGTACCGGTTACACAGCCAATGAAGAGCATCGGCATCACTTCGAGAACGACAAAGAGAATCCCTATCTGGAGAAACCAGGCCGTCAGGTGGACTGGATTCGAGGCTACCACGTAGGTGGCCGGTCGCTAATGTGGGGCCGCCAAAGCTACCGCTGGAACAAAGAGGACTTCATGGCTAACGCTAAAGAAGGAATCGGTGTGGACTGGCCAATTCGGTATGAAGACTTAGCGCCCTGGTACACTTATGTCGAAGGGTTTGCCGGTATTTCTGGCAATAAAGATGGGCTGGATGTCCTGCCGGATGGCAATTTCCTGCCACCCATGCAGATGAACTGTCTGGAAAAGGAAGCCAAAAAGCGGATTGAAAAGGCATTTCCGGGCCGCACAGTTACCATGGGCCGCACAGCTCACTTAACGGCGCCCAAGCAGCAGCATTATGACCTTGGTCGGGCAGCGTGCCAGTTCCGGAATCAATGCATGCGGGGTTGCCCGTATGGTGCTTATTTCAGTACGCAGTCGGCCACCTTGCCTGCAGCGGTAAAAACTGGCCGTTTAACCCTTCTTCCCGATTCTATTGTGGCAGAAGTGCTATATGACGAAAAGAAAGGCAAAGCAACCGGCGTTCGGGTCATCGATCAAAACACCAAGCAGGTTCGGGAATATTTTGCCCGGATTATCTTTTTGAACGCTTCGGCTTTCGCAAGCACGTCCATCCTGATGAACTCTAAGTCGCACCGCTTTCCCAACGGAATGGGCAACGAGTCTGATCAGCTTGGCCGTAATATCATGGACCATCACATTGCTGCAGGAGCCGCAGGTACATATGAGGGTATGGAAGACCAATATTTCTATGGTCGGCGTGCAAATGGGGTTTACGTTCCCCGCTACCGCAACTGGGCAGGCGACAAACGCGACTACGTCCGTGGCTTTGGTTACCAGGGTGGTGCCGGGCGCGGGGGCTGGAACCGGGGTAATGGGATGGACGGTTTTGGGGCCGACTTTAAAGAGAAGCTGACAATGCCCGGTCCGTGGACCATGAGCCTGGGCGGGTTTGGCGAGATGATTGCCGACCCTAACAACCGCATGACCCTATC
>JAQBNX010000704.1 GCA_028288385.1 Spirosoma sp. | reverse complement strand
ATCCCTCTCTAACTATTCAGAAGCTGCCGGCAATAGAGAGTTATGACTCGATCAGGGACGGGATCCCGGCCCTGTTTTCCAGCGCCGTCGAGTGCTTGCAAGAATCTAAGCCGCGTCTCGTGGAGGTCGCTGCAGACTTGTACTCCGCAAATGCAGTAGTCAGAGCTGCTGCACATACAGGTACCAAAGTGTGGTGGATTGCGCGGGAAGCAGAGGATGACCCGTGGCTCGGCCGCAGTGCATCGATGCGAGCGGCTTCATGTAATCAACATCCTCCGGATCGCACTGACTGGGTGAACCTAGTCCAGCTGGAAACGATTGAGCTCGCTGATCTCATTTTGGCGCCTTCGCAAAAGTGGATCGAAGATCTAAATCCTCCGGCTGGCCTCCTTGAGAAATTTGTAATAGCTGACGATTTCGGGTTCAATGACGAAAGTAGTTCGGAGCTGTATTTGAGGGTTCTGGGCTCTGCGACGGAGATCCAGAAGAAGAAGAGATCTATACACCCGGCGATCACCAGTGTGAGCGAAAGTCAGCTTGGCCGCTGGACCTCTTGGCTTAGGGAAAATCCGGCTCAGGGTTTATCGGAGTGGTTTTATACCAAAGGCCAGTCGGCCCAAGAGATCATAGACGTGGGCTGGAAATTTGAAGAGTTTCCGCCGATCGTGCTGTCTCCAGACACTGATTGGCTAACTGTGGCCGAGGAGAACCGAACCTGGGCCTTTACTTTACACACTTGGGAATTTTTAGACCCGGTAATTCGCGAATACCTCAATACCGGCGACAACTCCTTGCTGAGTTGGGTGCTTGAGATAGCAACGTCTTGGAAGACCGCTGCGACATCTTCGGCTTCCGAAGGGTCTATGGCATGGTATGACATGGCGCTCGCGCTTCGTTCTCCAAGGCTAGTAGGCATCTTGCATCTGGCCGTGCAAGCACAAGTCGCACCCAAGACAGTACGCGGGTTACTCGAACTCGTACTCGCGCACCAGGATGCACACGAAGCTGAGGCATCGTTCATTTCGCGGAACAACCACGGATTCTATGCAGCTTTAGGTCAGATTATACTTGCCCAATCCACAGCGTGTATTCCAAATATGGACAGTCTCCTGATCCAAGGTGAAAGCCGGATGAGAACCATGGTGGAACAGCAGTTTCATAGCGACGGTGGGCACGTCGAGCATTCACCGGATTATCACCGAATGTTGCTCGGTTCCTTCCAGCAGGCAATCAGCCAGGGTGTCATCAAAGACTCGGAGATTCAGCATCGCATTGAGAGAGCTTCTGAGGCCTTGGGATGGTTTGTTCAGCCCAATGGCAAGATGCTGCAATTCGGGGACTCGCCGGGCAGAGACATGGTGGTGCGCAAATCGAGAGCACTCAGCGCGTCAACGCGTTTTCTCACAACTGATGGCTTGGAGGGCACACCGAATAGTCAAGAACTGTACGTTTTGACTGAGACAGGATACGCAATATGTCGAACTCCTGCGCCGTTGGAGAATGGTCAACTGGCGGGGAGTTCATATCTAGCCCTTGCCGCGGGATTTCATTCCAGGGCACATAAGCACTGCGATGACCTCTCGCTGGTCTGGTGGCACGAAGGTGTAGAAGTCTTAGTGGACGGTGGCCGGTACGGCTACGGGCCACAGTTGCCGTCTGATTCGCCACTACGGGCGCAAGGTTACTACTACGCGGACCCAGTGCGTCAGTTCGTGGAGTCCGTCTGGGCGCACAATACTGTGGCTGTCGACGGAAAGAACCACGATCGACGTAGATCTCCCTACGGTTCCGGACTGGTGTCCGCTGCTTCGGACGACGGGGTGTTTCGGATCTTGGCTGAAGTTCCGCAGATAGGGTGGCGACATACACGCGAGTTGCTGTATGAACCAGGACGAAGGTTGAGTGTTGTAGATACCGTCGTCGCGGAGGATGACGAGCCACACGACTATTCCGTCCATTTCAACGTCAACGGAGACTTGAACGTCGTCGAGTCCGGCAACAACTCGTTTGCTATCGAGCTGCAAGGGAAAAGAATAGCGGTACTGAGATCTGACGCCGCAGTAGCTACCAGTACGGTATTGCGAGGCAGTGAGGCTCCGTTCATGGGGTGGCGGTCGATAGCCGACCGCAGTTTAGAGCCGACTTGGTTCGTTAGCTTCGGTGGAACTTTCTCGGGTACCCTGCGTCATGAGAGCACCTTCGAGCTATCTAGTACTAGATGAATGAGTCCGTATCCGTTTAGTGGTCGTAGGCAATGAGTGAGCGATTGCGGGGTGCGTTGAGGCGCCAGTTGTGCCAGATGCCGGCTCCGAGGGCGAAGAGTCTGGCCGCGAATCTGGCGTAGACCCCGTCGAGGGGTTCGCCGAGTTGTTCAAGGGTGAGTCGGCTCGCGGTCGGGCACGGGCGCCGGCGGGTCCGGCTCCGTGACATTCCTGTTTTGACAGGCCGATGCGGCTGTTGTGGGCCAAGCGGGTCTCGCGCTGCCAAGACCCGGACTGACCGAGAACGACGTTCACCGCCTTGGCCCACCAGTTCGGCGTCGACGAACACGTTGAGGCCACACCGCCCCGCCCGGCACCGGCATCCTGGACCACACCCGCGACGCGGACGGCACCGTTCAGCGCCGGCGGCATATCCCC